>ONQU01000049.1 GCA_900320035.1 uncultured Rhodospirillaceae bacterium
AAATGCCGAAATTATTTTGGGCAGTGAAAACGAAGAATTGAGCGGCGGTGCAGCAATTAGTGCCGCTATCGCCGGAACAATTAACAATTATGGTAAAATCAAGATTTATAACAGCAATGCCAGCGCTATTTCGGTTCAAAGCGGCGGTGATATTACGAATTATAAATCCATAGAAACGAACGGTGCTGAAAATGATACCGGCATCAGTTATGGGGGAAGCGGAAAAGTCGTTAATCGCGGTACAATCACAATGGGTACAGCATCTGCAACAGTAATTTCAACCAGAAATTATGGAATTAATGCCACCGACGGTAGTGTTGAAAATAGTGGCACAATTACAATGAATACCATCGGTTCGGCCATTAAAGCCAACAGCGGTGTCAAAGTTACAAATACGGCAACCGGCGGTATCATTAACCTCAACAGAAGCGGCAGTCATGGTATTTATTCTAATGGTGCGGCAACAATCGAAAATGCCGGAGTAATTAACATCAACGGTGAAAATTCATGGGGTATTTGGGTTGATGATGCATCATCAAACAGCGCACAAATTACCAACAGAGGAACAATTAATGTAGCGACAACTGCCGATGGTTCGATGGGAATTTACGCCATTTCACCGAGCAAAATTGAAAATTCTGTCGATGGTTCTATTTATGCCAACGGCGCTAACAGTTTCGGTATTTATGTGGTTGTCAAAGACGAAACGCAAACGGTGGATATTGTTAATAATGGTGTTATCAAGGCCGACGGCGAGGGTAGCTATGCCATTTACGTGCAAAAAGAGTATATACAGGGAACTGAGCCAAAAACCGAAGGAGAAACAACGAAAACGGTTTATTCGGGCGACAATACAACCGTGACGGCTAATGGCGCTGCACCGATCGCTATTAAAGCGCAAACCCCTGATGGCGGCATAACAGATTGGCATGAACCGGGTACAGAAGTGCCAACGCAAAATTCACCGGCATCGGTCATGTCTTTTGTAGCTATGGCGCCAAACACAACAGCTAATGTACGCCTCATCAACAATGGTGTTATCAGTACCAATAGTGCGGTTGATTTTGGAGATGGCTCAACCACAAGCGGGCAGAATGTGTTGGCGGCCGGCGGTCAATATGTGGCAGAATCGTTTAGAGGAACCGTACACGTTGATGCCAGTAATGTGTCTGACGGCTTTGCCGAAACCTATGTCAATGAAGATGCGTTTGTCGGCGAAGATGATGGGATTGAAGTGGTTTCTGATTCATATATGTTCAATGCTTCAACTTTACAAAATAACAAAGGTAATACCAATGTCGTTATGAGCCTAAACTCATTTGAAGATATTGCAGATAATGATAACACCGCATCATTTTTAACAACCAACTATGCGGCAGGACAAGGGGCGAATGTTTTCCAAACGTTGAAAGCGGCAGCAACGCAAAAACAATTTGATGTAGCGTTAAATCGTAGCTTGGGCTTAAATGTGATGCCGAATTTTGTTAAGCAAAATTTAGATACGGAGCGCACCTTAAACGCAGCAATTAACGATGATGTTATCACAGCAAGCGATGAAAAAACACGCGCCCGCTTTAAGGCAATGTATTTCAATAATAAGGCGAATGGTCAACATCAACTTAGTGGTTATGACTATAAAACAACAGCGCTTTTTGGCTTTAGTGATACCCAATTGACTGATTTATATTCTCGTGTCGGTTTAGGTTTGGCGGTAGCACGTTCGTATGGTAAATTCAATGATGGTTCGAAGCGCTATGACAATATGGCCGAAGTATTTGCCCCAATCAGCTATCAACGCGCCAACACGGTGGCAATGTTTAAACCAAAAGGCGGCATGGCACGCGGACACTATCGCCGTTTGGGGGCTGATAAGCGTTATAAAGGCAACAACCGCGACTATTATTACGGCGCTGATACACTGGTTAATCACACCTTTGATGCCGGCGTGGCAAAAATTATCCCGAGCATCGGGGTTAATGTGACAGGTATGTATGTTGACAGCATTCATGAAAGCAACGGTGGCATGAAAATTAAAGCTAAAAACATTGTTTCAACGCAATCAATGTTGGGTTTGGATGTAGCAAAAACATTTGCCATAGCCGATGACCAGAATTTGTATTTGAGTATGGGCGGTAAATATTATCATGAATTCGGGCAAAAATATCGCACTAAGGCCACAGTTGATGACATGATTGGCGGTTATGATATCGTTGATGAGCGTCAAGTGCGTGACTTTGGTATCTTGAGTTTGAAAACGGCTTATCAATATAACCAATTTTCAGTTGGTGCGGAGGCTCACGCACCGATTGAGCACAATCGTGAATTATATTATCTGTTTAACTTTGGTTATCAGTTCTAAAATACATTTGTGATTCTGGTAAAAAACAACCGATTCTATAGCACCCTATCAGAGAATCGGTCGTTTTTGTATTTAAACTTGTCAAAGATGAAAAAATATGTTTTAATAGAACTCAAGTTAAGGAGATATGGCCATGCGAAAAATGATGGATATTGATTTTGGTTCTACCCGTTATAATGAATTGGTGGAATTGCGTTACAAAATTTTACTTGAGCCTCTGGGGTTAAAATTTTTAGATTCATTTCGGCCGGAAGAGGCCAAATATTTGCATATTGGTTGCGTGGAATCGCTTGATGGCAAACTGGTCGGCGGGCTGATTTTGGCCCCGCTTGATGATGAAAATATCCGCTTAATGCAAGTGGCGGTTGATACCGTTTATCAAGGCGAAGGTGTCGGTCGCGAGTTAGTTAAATATGCTGAAAAAAGAGCCAAAGCCGCCGGCTATTCAACCATCATTATGCATGCCATGCTCTCCGTGGTCGGGTTCTATGAAAAAATGGGTTATCATGCCGAAGGTGATGTGTTTGAAGAACAGGGAATTACCTTTATGAAAATGGTGAAAAGACTGTAAAGGATAATGCTTATGACAACAACGGAAGACACTCGTTTTGAAATTGCAAGTTTTAAGTTTAAGGAAGCGGCTAAACAATTTGTCGAAGGTGATGAAGCGGCTTTGTCGTTGCTTGAAACACGGCAATTTGAAATTATGGATGCTGCCGTTGATAAGGCTAAAAAAGCTGATGCTTTTGATTATGTTTTAAATGAAATCGAACGTATTTTTCCGCGAGCTGATAGTATATATTGTCAAGCTTTAGAAAAAAGAGTGGCTTTTACACCGGCTAAAGAACAAACAACGCTCTTGCGTTTAGCCCAATGTGCCTATATGCATCGTCGCGGCGCAAATTTTTCACTTTACGGCAAAGTTATATACGATGTTTACCAAAAACTCGATTCTCAAAATAAGAAAAACTATCCATTTCTAAATATCAAAGAAGCATATCGCAAAAATAAGCTGAAAAAAGAAAAAGAAGCAGAGTATGAAGACAGATGTCAACGCTTAAATGAGATCGATTTTTATTTAAGCGATGAACAAACTGCTCCGGAGAAAAAAATCAGCTTAGTTGATGAAGCACTGGATCTGCTGCAAGAAAAATATTTTAAACGCGTTAAAGCAAACGAAATTAAAGCAGATTATTGCCGAACCGCCGCCAAAATTTGCCGCGAGGAATTGTTTGATGAAGCGGGTGCACGCTACTATGAAAGCAAAGCTTTTAATGAATATGAGCGCAAGGCGAGCAATGCTTTTTTGCGCACACCGCAAGGTAATACACCGGAAAACAGAAAAAAGCATATGCAAAAGTTTCATCCTGAAAGATGCCAGAGTTATTATAATTAGTTGCTAAAAAATAATAACAGTTGCGCAAAACAAAAAAATAAATTAAATATAGTGTCAATTGTTTGGGTACGCGTTTTGCTTATCACAACAGAGTATTTTTTAATTAAAGTTATGGGAAAAATGACCGATTTAAGTTTGATACGTAATTTTGCCATTGTGGCGCATATTGATCACGGTAAATCAACAATTGCCGACCGAATGATTGAATTTTGCGGTGGTTTGCAACAACGTGAAATGACCGAACAAGTGCTCGATTCGATGGATATTGAGCGCGAACGCGGCATTACCATTAAGGCACAGACGGTACGGCTTAATTATAAAGCCAATGATGGTAAAACATATCAGCTGAATATGATTGATACACCGGGGCATGTGGATTTTACTTATGAAGTTTCACGCTCACTGGCTTCGTGTGAAGGTACAATTTTAGTGGTTGATGCCACGCAAGGTGTGGAGGCGCAAACCTTGGCTAATGTTTATTTGGCGCTTGACAGCGACCATGAAATTATTACCGCATTAAATAAAATTGATTTACCATCGGCCGATGTGGCACGGGTAAAGCAGCAAATTGAGGATGTTATCGGTTTAGATACCACAGATGCCGTCGAAGTTTCCGGTAAAACCGGCGCCGGCATTCCGGCATTGTTAGAACAAGTTGTAGAAAAGCTGCCGGCACCATCGGGCGATATAAATGCACCAACCAAAGCTCTCTTGATTGACAGTTGGTATGATTCATATTTGGGTGTGATTATTTTGGTGCGCGTGAAAGATGGCGTGTTGCGCAAAAAGCAAAACATTCGCATGATGTCGAGCGGTTTGGATTATACCATTGACCGCATTGGTATTTTTACCCCGAAAATGACAGATACAGAACAACTTTCTGCCGGCGAAGTGGGTTTTATTACCGCCAGCATAAAGAGCGTGGAAGATTGTCAGATTGGTGATACCATTACCGATAATAAAAATCCGTGTGATACCGCATTAGCCGGTTTTAAGCCTTCAATTTCAGTAGTGTTCTGTTCTATTTTTCCGGTCGACAGCAGCCAATATAATGCATTGAAAGATGCTTTGGCGAAACTAAAGCTAAACGATGCCAGTATCAACTATCAGCCGGAAAATTCGCAGGCATTAGGACTTGGTTTTCGTTGCGGCTTTTTGGGTTTGCTGCATATGGAGATTATTCAGGAGCGCATCGGCCGCGAGTTTGATTTGGATATTATCACCACAGCGCCGTCGGTGGCCTATAACATTTATTTAAGCAACGGCACGGAGATGGTACTGCACAATCCGGCTGATATGCCGGACCCGTCAACCATTAAAAGCATTGAAGAACCGATGGTGCGCGCCACAATTATGGTGCCGGACGAATATTTAGGCTCAATTTTAAAACTTTGCACCGAGCGCCGCGGCGAACAGGAAGATTTAACCTATGTCGGCAACCGTGCCATGGTGGTTTATAAAATTCCTTTAAGTGAAATTGTGTTTGATTTTTATGACCGTTTGAAGTCTATTTCCAGCGGTTATGCCAGCTTTAACTATGAGCTTATCGGTTATGCGCCGGCGGATTTGGTGAAGGTGCAGATTTTAATCAATGAAGAACCGGTTGATGCCTTGGCGTTTTTATGCAATCGCGGTGAAGCCGAAGCGCGCGGGCGGCAAATTTGCGAACGTCTGAAAGACTTAATTCCGAGACATTTGTTTAAAATTCCGTTGCAGGCAGCCATCGGTGGGCGTATTGTGGCGCGTGAAACCATTTCACCGATGCGCAAAGATGTGACGGCAAAGTGCTATGGCGGCGATGTAACGCGCAAGCGTAAGCTTTTGGATAATCAGAAAAAAGGTAAACAAAGAATGCGTCAATTCGGCAAAGTCGAAGTGCCACAATCGGCATTTATTGAGGCGCTCCGTATTGGCGATAAATAGGTTAAAAAACGCAGATTTTTTAAAATGTTTCACGTGAAACATTTGCCATTTTTTACATTAAAATCAATACATTAAATAGCATTTTAAAATTCTGTTTTTCTTATTATTTTATAATAAATTTATTATATACTTTAAACAACGCAATGCTGTACTTTTTTGCCTAACCTGTGCTTAAATCTGTTTTGCCACTGTGGCAATCGCTTCATTGATTTTTGAAGCATCAGCACCACCGGCCTGTGCCATGTCCGGACGCCCGCCACCACCGTTTCCGCCAACAACTTGTGCTGCGGTTCTGACCAAATCAACGGCATTATATTTAGCGGTCAAATCAGCACTCACACCAACCACCAACGAAGCCTTGCCGTCTTTATCCGAAGCTAAAACCACCACGCCCGAACCCATGCGTTGCAACATTTCATCAACAAACGCTTTCAGCTCTTTTGGGTGGGTATCAGGCACTAACTTGCCGATAAATTTAATGCCGTTAATCGTCTTAACCTCGTCCTTAGCACCACCATTACCGCCGGAAGCCAAGCTCTTTTTCAAGTTGAAAATTTCATTTTCCAGTTTTTTGCGTTCTTCCAATAAGCCGGCAATACGGTTATCCAAATCATTAACATTTGTTTTCAAGCTGGCTGCCACATGGTGCAATTTTTCTTCCACATGGTGCACATATTCATCGGCACCCACACCGGTCACACATTCCAAACGGCGCACACCGGCAGCGACAGCCGACTCGCTTAATATGTGAAAATAACCAATGTTACCGGTATGTTTAACATGGGTGCCGCCGCACAATTCACGCGAAAACGGACAAGCCTCATCACCCATCGTGACCACCCGCACATCCTCGGCATATTTTTCATCAAACAATGCCATCGCACCGGTTTTAACCGCCTCATCTTTATTCATAATCACGGTTGAAACAGTTAAATCTTTGCGAATTTGCTCATTAACAATACGTTCAACTTCACGTAATTGCTCAGCGGTAATTTGCTTCGGGTGCGAAATATCAAAACGCATCCGCTCCGCTTCAACCATTGAACCTTTTTGCGCTACGTGGTCGCCTAAAACTTGTTTTAATGCCTTGTGCGCTAAGTGCGTTACCGAGTGATTGGCACAAATACGCGCTCTATTTTCGCCATTAACAGCTAAATTAGCTACATCACCAACTTTTACCATACCATTTTTCAGTTCGCAAATATGCACAAAAATACCATTTAATTTGCGTTTGCAATCAATCACCTCAGCGCTAAAATTCTTACCCTTAATTGCCCCGATATCACCGACCTGACCGCCGCATTCACCATAGAATGGTGTTTGATTAGTTACCAATTCAAAGCGTCCGCCGGTTACTTCGCTGACTTCTTTATCATCTTGCACCAAAGCTGTAATTTCAGCATCAGCCTTCAATGTACTGTAACCTAAAAATTCGCTGGCTCCACATTTATCTTGAATACCATACCAAACCTTTGCCACACCTTCATCGCCGGAACCGGCCCAATTTTTGCGTGCCTCGGCTTTTTGTTTTTCCATGCAGGCATCAAAACCTTCTACATCAACTTCAATGTTTTTAGCTTTAAGTGCATCTTGGGTCAAATCAAGCGGAAAACCATACGTATCATAAAGCTTAAAAGCTGTTTCACCGCTTAACTTACCGCCGCTTGATAATTTTGCCACTTCATCATCTAACAGTTTCATACCTTTATCCAAAGTACGCCCAAAACGTTCTTCTTCAATGGCGATGGTTTCTCTAATGAGATTTTCGCGAGCATAAAGTTCCGGGTAAGCCTCGCCCATTTCTTGTTGCAATGTTGGCAAAAGTTTATAAATCATCGGCTCTTTTACACCTAGCAAATAAGCATGACGCATTGCGCGACGCATAATGCGGCGCAACACATAACCGCGACCTTCATTTGATGGCAAGAC
>ONQU01000050.1 GCA_900320035.1 uncultured Rhodospirillaceae bacterium
CAGGGAGCGTATATCACGCTCTAAATAAGTCTGAATGTAGGAATCGTAATAAACCGACCATAAACTGTCATCGGCATTAAAAAGTTTCGGATATGAACCCTTCCATATCAAATGATAAATGGTTTTCAGGTTAGTCGGTGTAGCTATCGTTGCTTTAGCGGTTAAATACTCTTTGGTCGGTAAAAATGGTGGAACTTCGGCATGTCCGTTCTTTTCATCTTGCGATAAACCTTCCAAAGTCAAAATTCCGACACGTCCGGCCAAACTTTCTGAAACATTTTTCATCAGATGAAACTGTTGCGAACCGGTAAGCCAATACATACCTGTTTTCTTTTCCTTATCAACAATCGCTTTAATATACGAGAACAGTTCCGGCGCATACTGCACTTCATCAATCAGCACCGGTGCCGGATAACGCTCCAGAAATGCTTTCGGATCTTCTTTGGCAAGGGCACGAATGCTCGGCGTATCTAAAGTTATAATTGTTCTGTTTTCTTTGCTGCAATTTTCAAAAACCGTACTTTTACCAACTTGACGTGGCCCGCCTATAAAAACTACAGGAAAAAAATCGTTCAATTTGGCAATTTCTGCTTCAAGTGTTCTCTTTATATACATACTCATCTCCGACCAAAATAAAATATAATTTTATTATAGTCAAATTTTGTTCGAAGTCAATATATAATATTTTACAGTAATACTATTCTTTGCTGATTTTTATCATTTTTTCAACGGTGTCGTTAAGTATGGTTCGTAAATGCTCAACGCCCAGGTTTACATAAATTTGCGTACTTTGCAGGTTTTTGTGAATGAGTATACGCTTGATCATAAAAGCATCTGCTCCGTTAGCAGCAAGATAAGTTCCTAAAGTATGGCGTAAATCATGAAGCCTGAAATTTGTTATATTTGCGCGGCGGAGAATTATTGCCCACGACTTTTTTATATCCATAACATGTCCGGATTTTGAGTTGAGAGAATGAAATACCCATCCGTTTTGTTTGTTAAGTTGTCTGCGGCGTAATATTTTCATTGCTTCATCGGCTAATGCAATTGTAACATTATTAGCAGTTTTTGTTTGTGGTATTTTCCAGATTTTTGCATCAAGATCAATATCTTTCCAGCGCATTTCAAAAACATTTGATCTCCGTGCTCCGGTAAATATCAGCATCAAAATAACATCTTTTACCAAATCGTCTTCATAAGCATCAACCGTTTCCATAAAGCGCTTTAGCTCATTGTGTTCAAGATATCGCACACGTGCTTCTACTTTATTGAGTTTAACCGAAAAAGCAGGATTTCTGCCTTCAAAACGTTCCTCCTTGATAGCATAATTAAACATTGTGTTTACAAGTTTTATGAAGTGGTTTGCGATATAACTGCCATGCTTTACGGTGATTTGCCGATGAATTTCTTTAAGCATATCACCGGTTATTTCTTTTAAGTGTTTTTTACCAAGCTTACAGAGTTTTGAATTCCATATTCTTTTATAATTCAACATAGTTCTTTCCGACAAATATCTTTCTCGGTCTTCAATAAAGTCATCATATAACTGTTGCAAAAGCGTATCATCTTTATATTGACGCTTTTTGATGTTCGGATTTTCGCCATCGTTCATCATTTTGCGATTTTTCACAGAGGCGATTCTGGCTTCTTCAACAGTCATTTCCGGAAAACTTCCCAATTTTACGCGAGTATCCCGTCCTTGAACGCGTTGCCTGATATAAAAACTTTTTGCGCCGTTTGGTGTTATTTGTATGGACAGCTTCGGCTCAACCGTATCGTAATAAAAAGTTCTTTTATCTGGGGTAGGTAAGTTTTTAATATTTGTATTTGTAAATTTAAAATGTTGACCGCTCATCAGCCCCTCTGTCTGTTAGTGTTTGTTTTCCGGTGCCGTACCGGTGCCTCACCGGTGCCGCATATTTAAACAAATTTTATCCAACTCAGTAAAAGTTGTCAATAAAAATATTTTAAAATTATTTAATAAAAACAATGATATATGAACATTTAGGATAGCGGTACAACTTTCAGAATAAAACATAATGTCAATTACTCTTAATCAGTGGGTCCAGGGTTCGAATCCCTGCGCGCGTACCAATAAGAAACCGCCTTAATGGCGTTTTTTTTTATTTTATACAATCAGTAACATATGCAAGGAAAAACCAACTACAAAGATAC
>ONQU01000093.1 GCA_900320035.1 uncultured Rhodospirillaceae bacterium
ACCCAGCACATCCTTTATAATAAATTTTTCAACATTCAGAGCATCTTCTTTTGTTGTCATTTTAATAACAACCTCATCAATCGGAATGCTTTTAAAGATAACCTTATCAATGGTTAGATCTGCGGTAATATCGGCCTTTTGTAAAACAGCCAAATAATTTAAATACTGCTTTATTGTTTCGGTTAAACTCAACGTACTTTCGGGCGCAGTAACATAATTATCGACATTAAAATCACTAACTTCGGCAACCAATTCATATTTAGGCCTTGCCGAAGAAAAATCGGCTTTAAATGTTCCTTCCCACGCAGCCTTATCAAACATTGCCTTCAAATCACTCAACAATATTTCTTGAGGATCCGCCGCCAAATTAAAGTTAATATCAACATTACGATATGCCGCTTGGCTTGGAGCAGATAAAGGATACCCCAAGGCTCGCGCGAAAGCGCCGATATTTTTGCCTTCAATTCGTGTTTTCAAAAATAGATTAGGTTCATTATTATCTTGTAACAAGCTCCCGTTCATCGTCCATACAATGTTTCCCGGACATGCCGCGTAAAATTCATCAATATTCAACTCATTATCGGCCCAAACACCTTTTGCCGAAACATTTTCAATAGCACCATCCGCTTCATCACTCATGGCCATCCGATGCATTAACAAATCGAATTTAACGTTAAAATCAGTCTGTGGATTGTAGTACATATTGTTTTCAGACAGCACATTCCATGCCATTTGCCCAAACATCATTAAGAAACGAGCGTCTAAATTAAGAAACTGATATTGCACTTCAATCGTCGGTTTTTCACCTTCCTTAACCGCAAATGGAACTTTAATATTGCCGGAACCCTCCAACGCTTCGGCATATTTGAGCGCCAAGCTGTTCATGCTCAACATTTGGCTGTTCGCATCTAAAACCACCGAGAAAACGAACGGCACATTAAACATATCCGGTAATATTTCCTGTGCACTGACACTATTCACCAAAGTCGCCAAAAGCTGAAATTCACCGCTAAAATTTCCTTTAAAAGCGCCGGTTGCCATATTATAGTTGCCGTCATACAAAATATAACTGTTCGAATGTGGATTGGTAACGGCAAAATTTAAGAAAATATCGTCCGTTTGCGAAATATCACCTAAACCAACGGCAAAGCCATAATTATCGTTATTATACACAAAATTGCCATCAATTCGATACGGACCGACTAAACTTTCAGCAACAATATCGGCATTAACCTGCGAAAGTTCAGCACCAATTTCATATTGGCGGTTTTGATAGTGTACCCAAGAATTTTGAATGCTGATAACCTGTCGGTTAAATTCAATATTCGTATCTAAAAACATTCCTTTTTTTTGTTGTCGCCAATTAGAAGTACCGTTTTCATCGATAATATACCATATTTCCGTTCCGTTTAATGACAGATTTTCTATTTCTGGTGTTCCTTCGAGCAGAGCGCGTAGTGATAGGCTGGCTTCAATATTTTTAACTGTAGCTATTTTTTCCGAAGTACTCGGATTTAAAATATTAACATTTTTAGCTGAAAGGTGCGGTTTAGGCCACAAAGAAACACTTATATTACCGCTAAATTCTATTTTCTTCCCCATGGTTTTTGAAAACCGATCAGCAATATCGGTTCTGTAAGAATTCCAATCCATGTTGGCAACATAAGCGGTTAAACCACCGGCAATGAGTAAAATAACAATAACAGAAATCAAAAGTACTTTTTTGAACACGGAGCATCTCCCCATAAAAATAAAGATAAACTTAACTTTTAGTGTATATAATTTAAAAGATAAATCAACAGTTTTTTAAAATTTTGAGGTAAAAAATGAGCACTGCAGAACAACTTTTTCAATCCGCTCAAAAAGCACGAGAAAATGCCTATGCCCCCTATTCGCGATTTGAAGTCGGGGCCGCAATTTTAACCACCAGCGGTAAAATATATGTCGGTTGCAATGTTGAAAACGCATCTTATCCTTGTGGCACGTGCGCTGAAGCTGGTGCTATTGCGGCGATGGTTGCTAGCGGAGAACGGCAAATTGCGGAAATTTTAGTCTTAGCTGAAGCAGAACATATTTTACCGTGTGGCAACTGCTTGCAAAAAATTGCTGAATTTGCCACACCGAACACCCTTGTTCACAGCGCCGATTTGCACCATATTATAGCCAGCCACCGCTTAACAGATTTATTACCGCAAATTTTTTCGCTGGAGAAAACTGATGGAAAATGAAACACTGATTTATCTGAAAAACAAACTTAACGGTTTTGTGCCGGACACTGCCATTGTTTTGGGTTCCGGGCTGGGTAATTTTACAGAATTGATGAAGGATCCGATTATTATTCCTTATGCCGATATTCCTAATGCCCCGAAACCAACCATTAAAGGACATCAAGGTCGCCTGTGTGCCGGCGTTATCGGTAAACATAATGTTATATGTTTGCAAGGGCGCACCCACCTCTATGAAGGTATGGACCCGCATGTGATTATGGCCTCAACCCAGCAGCTCAAAGATTTAGGTGTCAAACGCTTTATTGCTACCAATGCCGCCGGTTCTTTGCGCGTGGATTTACCGGCCGGTAGTTTGATGTTGATTGAAGATCATATCAATTTCAGCGGTAAAAATCCGCTCATCGGCGCCCATCCGGCTCCATATTTTCCGGATATGAGTGTTGCTTATGATTTAGAAATGCGGCAGAAAATGCAAGCCATAGCACAACGTGAAAACATTCCGTTATACAGCGGTGTTTATATTATGGCATTAGGTCCAAACTATGAAACACCGGCAGAAGTGCGTATGTTCCGCAGTTTTGGTGCCGATGCCGTGGGTATGTCAACCGTGCCGGAAATTATCACCGCGGTTCATGCCAACATGAAAGCTTTAGGTATTTCAGTTATTGCTAACTTAGGCGCTGGTTTAGGGGATGAACATTTAGATCATGATGATGTGGTGAAAACCGTTGCTGAAGCAGGTCAGAAACTTTCATATTTACTGCAAAAATTCTTGGAAGAGGAGTAAAAACCATGTTACCACAGGAAATCATCCGTCGTAAACGCGATAGTCAAACGTTGGCTGATGCTGAAATCAATGAATTTATTACCGGCATTAAAAATGGTGAGGTTGCTGATGCCCAAGTAGCGGCCATGACCATGGCAATATTTTTGAACGGCTTAACACCAACAGAAACGGTTGCCTTAACCTTAGCTATGCGTAACTCCGGCGATGTATTGCAATGGCATGGTTTTGATAAACCGATTGTCGATAAACATTCCAGCGGCGGCGTCGGTGATAAAGTCAGCTTGATACTAGCTCCTATTTTGGCGGCTTGCGATGTTTATGTACCGATGATTGCCGGCCGCGGCCTCGGCCATACCGGCGGAACAATTGATAAATTGGAATCCATTCCCAACTATAATACGGCGGCAGATAATTCTCTGTTTCGTCAAACGGTGAAAGAAGTCGGTTGCGCCATTATCGGGCAAACCGGTAATTTAGCACCGGCTGATAAGAAAATTTACGCTATTCGTGATGTTTGCGCTACTGTCGAATCCATACCGCTGATTACTGCATCCATTCTTTCTAAAAAGCTCGCCGCCGGTTTGCAATACTTGGTGATGGATTTAAAATGCGGCAACGGTGCGTTTATGAGCGATTTTAATCGTGCTAAGGCGCTCGCCGAATCCATCGTAAGTATTGCCAACAGCGCCGGTACTAAAACTTCAGCTCTGCTAACAGATATGAATCAAGTACTCGGCACCACAGCCGGTAATGCGGTTGAAGTTAAAGAAGCTCTCGACTACCTACAAAATAAAAATATTGATGCCCGCTTGGCTGAAATTACACGGGCGCTTTGCGTTGAGCTTTTATGCCGTTGCGGACGTTGTTCTGATGTAAAAGAAGCTGAAACAATGGTGACAAAGGCACTATCTTCCGGCAAAGCACTGGAAAAATTTGCCCAAATGGCAACCGCTCTCGGTGCGCCTGTAGATTTTATTGAGAAGGCTCAAACCTATCTGCCCCTTGCTCAACATCAAAAACCTGTTTTTGCTTCTCGGAGCGGTTATGTAACAGCCATGGATACGCGAGCTATCGGTTTAAGCATTATTGAACTCGGCGGCGGTCGCACCGTGCCAAATCAGAAATTAGACCTGGCAACCGGCTATACCAATTTCATTCAAATTGGTGCTAAAGTAGATACTAAAACACCATTGGCGATGGTGCATTATCAAACTGAAGAACAATATGTTAAGGCAGCACAAGCTCTCCAAAAAGCCATCGCAATTGGCAATGAAAAATCACCGGCTCCGGCGCCGATTTTGCTCAAAATTTAGTTTAAAGAAATTACCAAGAATTACCGACTTGATTTGGCACATAATTACCTTGTGCATTATAGCCATAACCAATATTGTTGTTGCCAACTTTATTTGGCACATAATCCCCGCGTGCATTGTAACCATATTCTATACGATCATTACCAACTTGCGTCGGCACATAATCACCGCGCGCATTGTAGCCGTATTCTACCCGATTATTACCAACTTGCGTCGGCACATAATCACCGCGCGCATTGTAACCATATTCTACCCGATTATTGCCAATTTGGGTCGGCACATAATCCCCACGCGCATTATAGCCGTATTCTACCCGTTCACCATTTATTGATGTTGGCACATAATCCCCACGCGCATTATAACCGTATTCCACCCGACCGGCTTCAGCTGTTAGGGCATATAAGCTCAAGGATAATATCAAAAACAGCAACTTTTTCATAGCATTTCTCCTAATAAATATTTATTATTAAGTGTATCGCAAAAAAAATACAAGTCAATATCTTTTACCTTCTTTTTTTAAATTTACAAAAAATGCTTGCAATACATAATTTTTCGGTGTAGAAAGCATTTACCTTCGGCACCCCTGGAGGCTGAAGGTGTGTTAATTTTAATAAGGAATAAAGAAAATGACAGATTATACTTTTAATGCTAAAAAGCGTGAAAAAGCAGGTAAGGGGGCAGCTCGTGCTTGTCGTCGTGAAGGTCGTGTACCGGCCGTTATTTACGGTGGTAAAAAAGATGCCGTTCTGATCAGCTTAGATCCGGTTGAACTGGAAAAAGCGCTTGATTTGACTGATTTTTATCAATCAAATATTACGGTTGATATTGATGGCAAAAAGACCAAGGTTGTTTGTCAGGATGTTCAATTTCACCCTGTTTCCGACAAACCTTTACACGTCGATTTTATGCGTCAATAAGAGGTAGGAATGTTTTTGGTGGTTGGCTTGGGTAATCCGGGTGCGGAATATGCGGCTAGTCGCCATAACGTAGGTTTTATGGCGGCTGATGAACTTCATCGCCGCTATAATTTTTCTGCTTTTAAGGCTAAATTTGACGGCTTGATTGCTGAGGGGCAAATTAATGGCGAAAAAGTTTATCTCTTAAAGCCGCAGACTTATATGAATCTCTCCGGTAACAGTGTCGTTAAAGCCGCTCACTTCTATAAAATTCTACCGCAAAATATTGTGGTCATACATGATGATATGGATTTGCCGACGAATAAAATCAAGGCTAAAATCGGTGGCGGTTCCGGCGGACATAACGGTATCAAAAGCATTGATGCCGCCATTTCGCCAAACTATAATCGAATCCGTCTCGGTGTTGGTCATCCCGCTGATAAAAGCGAAGACAGCGTTGTTACTCACGTTCTTTCCGGTTTTGGTAAAGCGGATAAAGAGAATATTGAACATAATATTGATATTGTGGCTGATTTATTACCGATTCTGTTGACCAAAGGTGTGGCCGAATTTTCTAACCAGTTAGGTATGAAAATCACAGTTGGCAAATAATTTTTAAAAGTCCGAAATTAGAAATTTATAATAAGAATTGAACTGTGCCAAAACAGACAATGTTATTATGCATTACATTTATCGGCGATGCAAAAATTGATCGGATAAAAATAACTTGAAACCGATAATAAGAAATGCGATGACAATTGCCGTTATTAAGTAGAAAGAAAAGTAAAGAACAGCAAGTATAAAGATTAGGCCGATGGTAATCAGTGCCATACGGGCGAGCCAATTCAACCATAAAGACATGGGTGGAAGTTTTGTTGTCGGCAAACCGGTGGGATGCTTGCATTGACAGCATTCGGCGGCATCTACCGGCATATTGGCACCGCAATTATCACAAATTCGATAAAATCCTTCGCCTTTATCGATCATATAGCGGTGACATTGCGGGCAGAAACGCCATTTCAGAAAATGTCTCGGTTCCATATCTTTTTGACAGTAAAAGCAATAATATTTTTTCATTAATTATCCCCTTAGGGAAAATTTAGGTTATTTTGCCGTAAAAAACAAGTTGATGCATAAAAATTGTGCATAAAAAGGTATAACTGTGGCAACTTTAAGCACTCTGACCTAATAATACAAACAGGTATGTGTCAAGGAGATAAATAAATGGCGACACAAAAATCGCAACAACAAATACGTTTTGAAAAAGAGGCAAAAGCCTTACAGAAAAATATTGCTAAGCGCAAAAAACAGCAGCAGGAATTTGCACGTATAAAAAAAGAAAAGGAACAACAAAATGGATAAAATAAAAATCAGAGGCGGTCGGCAATTGTTCGGCAAAGTTTATATCAGCGGTGCGAAAAATACGGCTTTGCCGATTATTTGTGCCTCACTTCTGACTGATGAGCCGGTTACCATTAAAAATATCCCTTTTTTATCTGATATTACTTCACTTAATAATTTATTGTTGCAAATTGGGACTAAAATTGACGTTAAAGAAGAAGAATTAAATGGGCACAAAACGCAAACTATTACCTATCATACGCCGGAACCCAGCAGTTTAATTGCACCTTATGATTATGTGCGGAAAATGCGCGCCTCATACTATGTTTTAGGGCCGCTTTTAGCAAAATATAGGCATGTTGAATTATCGTTACCGGGTGGGTGTGCAATTGGTGCGCGACCGATGGATATTCACTTAACATCGCTTGAGCAAATGGGTGCACACATTGAAATTAAAAATGGTTATGTGGTAGCTGATATTGATGGGCGATTAAAAGGGGCGCATGTGGCATTTCATTCGGCTTCAGTAGGTGCTACTTGCAACATTTTAATGGCTGCAACTTTAGCTGAAGGCACGACGGTTATTGAAAACGCCGCTAAAGAACCGGAAATTGCCGATTTGATAGATTTACTTAATAAAATGGGGGCCAAAATTGAGGGGGCAAATACGTCAACGCTGACGATTACCGGTGTTGAAAAGTTGCACGGTATGACACATGAGATTATTAATGATCGCATTGAGGCAGGCTCTTATGCGATTGCCGCTGCCATTACCAAAGGGCGTTTAGAATTGGTTAATGCCAATGCCGAGCATTTAAAAACGCCACTCGATATCTTGCGCAAAATGGGGGTTAAAATCGAAACAACCGACAACAGTATTATTGTTGATGCCCAAAATTGTACATTGCACGGCGAAGATGTGTTTACCGACTATTATCCGGGCTTTCCAACCGATTTACAGGCGCAATTTATGGCTTTGATGTGCGTTTCGCAAGGTGCGGCAATGATAACCGAAAATATTTGGGAAAATCGCTTTATGCACGTGCCGGAATTGATGCGTATGGGAGCTAACATTAATGTGCACGGACATGCGTCGGCGATTGTACGCGGCGTGGAAAAACTTTCGGCGGCACCGGTGATGTCGACCGATTTACGAGCATCATTTGCCTTAATTTTAGCCGGATTGGTGGCAGAAGGTGAAACTATTGTCAATCGTGTGTATCACCTCGATCGCGGTTATGAGCATTTGGAAGAAAAGTTTAAGGCCGTCGGTGCTGATATAGAGCGTATCAAAGAAAGCGACTGGTAAAACTTTTTGTAAAAAATACTTGCATTTTGTCATAAAATATCTATACTTAGCAACAAGATAGATATTTTTTATATAATGTTTAATTTATATCATTATGAAAGAAAGAAAAATTTTAGGCAGCTTGGCCAAGTTTTGGCGGGCTGTCAGAGAAAGAAAATTGTTGATATACCGTGTTTTTGGGGTATTAGGAACTTTGCTGTATGCATTATGTATTTGGTGTATACTTTTCACTTTGATGCTTATCCTCGAGAAGGTAACCATAGTCATGAATTACTTAGATGTTAAGATCTTTCATGAGATTGGGATGTGGATAATTGTTATTATTGCTGCGGCAACTGGCGGTTATCGGCTTAACAATAACCTGAGCTGGGCTAAAGAAAAAGCTGAAATTAAAGATTTTGACTTTGATTGTGAGGCATTTGCATTAGGAATGACAATCTTAAGCGTGGTGTTTCTCGTAATCTTCATTGCCGGTGTTTATCAGTTATGTTCTTTAATAATTTCCCTTTAAAACTTAAACTTATGGTAACCATTTTTTATGCATTCTTGTTGATGGCGGTCATTTTTACCGCTATCGCCGGATGTGTCGGTCTCATTTTACATGGGCGCAGTCTCGAACAAAAATGTCTCGGCACATCGGTACTGATTGTACTTTTCGGTGTTCCGCTTACTTTTGGGGTTATTGCGGAGAGTGGCGTGTTTGTGGCGGCACTATTCATTGCAGCCATTTACAGCATTGAATTCGTTTGGTTCAAGCGCTTAAAAGCGGTGATGTCAATCAAAACATTGATTTGGTTGTTGTTTATCACGCATCTGTTGTGTGCCACCGGTGTTTTTTGGCTCGGTTGGCAGGCCGGCTGGCTGCAAACCTATCCGCTGGAGTGGACGGAAGAAAATGGTAATTGGCTGCAAAGTCTGCCTTATTCCAGTTGGTATTGGCTCTATGGCGCCATTATTTTGCGTTGTGGTCTGCAGGTTTATTATTGGCGAACCTATAAGAAATAGAGCATTGCCAACATTTTGATTAAAAACTCTACCCGCACGGGACACTTGATACGTCAAGTGTTACCGGCCGGTGGAGTTTTTTTTGTGCAAATGTTACAATTTCGTAACTTTTTGTGTGTTGCACCAAACTAAAAAAAGCGTTATATTCCTCGCTAGTTAAAACAATTTAGAGAGGACTTTTTAAAATGACAGAGAAACCTAGTGAACCGATTATGTTGTTTGATTGTGCCACCACGCAAAAGTTAGTCGGACAAGAAAAATTTTTAGAGGCTTTCAAAAATATCTTAAACCATGGGGCATATTGCCAAGGGCCGGAAACGAAAGAATTAGACACCAAACTGGCAGAATATGCCGGTACCAAATATTGTGCAACGTGTGGTTCCGGTACTGATGCCTTGACTTTAGCTTTGATGGCGTGGGATGTTAAACCGGGTGATGCTGTTTTTGTTTCATCATTTACTTTTGTTGCTTCGGCAGAAGCACCGGTTTTGCTTGGTGCAACGCCGATTTTTGTAGATTCTGATCCAAATACTTATAATATGGATATTAATGACTTAAAGCGTGCCATTGCCGAAGTTAAAGCCGAAGGTAAATTAAATTTGAAGGCCGTGATTGCGGTGGATATTTTCGGTTCCCCATGTGATTATGATGAGATTATCAAAATTGCGCATGAAAATGGCATGAAAGTTCTATCTGATTCTTGCCAGAGTTTCGGTTCAATCTATCATGGTCATAATGCCGGCTCAATTGCTGACATGAGTGCTACATCGTTCTATCCGACCAAACCGCTTGGCGGTTACGGCGACGGCGGCGCTGTATTTACCAATAATGATGAAGAAAATGAATTGATTAAATCATGCCGCGTTCATGGAATGAGCCCGGAAGATCAC
>ONQU01000062.1 GCA_900320035.1 uncultured Rhodospirillaceae bacterium
ATAACTACCGCCAGTTGCGGAATGGTGGCATTTTGCCAGAAATCCGGTGTCCACGCCAAGTCATAATAAGCATTGATTTCCTCATCACTGGCTTCAAGTTCCCACCATTCTTCGTGTGCCTGCGGAATATCTTGCGCATTCTTTAGCGCTTCTTCCAACAGAATATCCTGCGGCGTTTTCTCTCTTTTTGCAAAATCCGAATACATTTAACAATTTTCTCCCTGCTAGTCTTATCTGGAAATAATCGTTATGCAGCACGGGCCATACATCTCTTTGATGCGGTCAACATCCGCCAAAGCGTCACGATAAAAACGATAAGGTGTTGGTAATATAGTGTCGTTAACTTGAATGTAATACATGGCTTTTCTCCTTAGGTTAAGTGTTGATAAAGTTGCTTCATAATAATTTTTGCTTCCGATTCGCATTTTAGCACATTTTTATTTACAAGATGAAAAATTAAGAACAAGTTGAGCTAAATAGGTTGTAAATTATATTAATTTATACTTTTCGTAGTATTTTATTAATTCTATCGCCATATTTAATACCTGCTCGCCGTCTAGACCTATTTTATTCGTAGATAGGCGTTTTGCACTCATTGCGCATATTTGTTCCAAATAGTTGTAACGAGTTTTATTATTTCCTTCGCTATTACGATAAGCCGACAGTCTTGATGATTGATTGGTCGCCAGTTTCCAGTTGTTATGCGTAGAATCTATCCTTCTACAATATTCATAAGAAACAAACCAACTTGATCCCATTGCCTGTAAATCACGCGGTGAACTTCCTGCATTATTTTTCGTCGTTTTCTTTGACGACGAAACAATTTTTAAATCCTTTGGCGGACTTTTCTTCGGGGTGTTTAATCCGTAATGCAGATCAATAACTTCTGTGCCATCAGCTTTTATAAGTGCACTCGGAGCCATGATCAGTTTCAAGAACTCCTCATATTCTTTACCGTATATTTGGTGTAACTTAGCTCTGATATAATCAAGCAGCGGTTGATATTCAGCTATTCCCAATCCGCCAAAGTTTTCGCACGTCTTCTTCGGTAATAAAACATAATTTAACGGATCAACAAAACGCAAAAAGTGCGCGATTAAAAATTTCTTTGCTTCTTCCGAAACTTCAAAATCATCACGCAACCAGTAACCATGTTTTTGCTCCCAATCCTCACGTTCCCCTCGATTAAAGTAAGCGGTAGTGATATAATCCAAAGTGTAAGATTTTCCGTTGGATTCATAATCATCCCCGGCTGTTGCCAGAATATGCGCTATTTTGTATCCGGCTTTATTAATCCCCGGATCACGACCTTCTTTTACGGCATATCGTTCTTTCTCTTGATGTGTCCAACGGCCGTAACGCGACGGAAATTGCCGTTGCTTGTACGTTTCCAGTAACTCAGATGCGGTCAAAGGATATTTGTCCGATACCAATTTTGCATAGTATGCCGCATGAAAGTTATCGGTATAAAAGAACGAATAACCTTGTTTGGTACGAGTTAACCAGCCACGTCTTAACATGCCATAACGTTCTGGCTTTGCTTCGGTAAAGAATTTACGAATTGCAAACACGGCGCCAGGCATTTTCACATATTCCAGCAGTGCTTGATGAATTTTTAAAACACTGTCTTTATCGAACATGTGTTGCAAGATAAATGTGTCATAAAATTCTTTTATGGTGTTTGCATACCCGTTTTCCAGCGGAGCCGGTTGCGGATAATTGATTTTTGCCAATTTATCGGAAAGCGTTAAATTGCTTTTTACGGTTGATATTGATTGAAAGTTCATATTTTTCCCTATTTGTATGAAATTGAATACGTTTTGCACGGCTTTATAGCCTTCCATATTTTATTATGGGGTGAATTTTCCGTTCATCAAGAAAAAATATAAAAAATTTATTTTACCTCCCCAACCGCAGAATTTCCTTATCTTTTGCAAATAACGGTAACAGCAAAAATATAAACACAAACCCGACGCTGATGGTATAAAACATATCTTGTGTTGTTTGCACCGACGGCATAAGAATATATCTGACAAACCATATTCCTAAAACCCAGAAATACGTTAAGCTTGGATTGATTCCCAAATTTCTCAATCTCGCGGCAATGGATATTCCGTACAAGTATAATACCGCTGTCATCAACGGGAAATAGGTTAAAAGGGTTGTAAGATTATCTTTTGGTAAAGAAATACTTGCAAACAATTGAATAGTTAAGATCCGTAATAATTCAATTAAGAAAATGCAGCAAAAGAATTGCTTGGCAGTTATATTTCCATTAAAAGTAAAAAAGTTATACAGAGTTCGAGTGATTTTCATAGCAAAGTTCCTTTCGAAATGAAGTTAAGTTTATCATTCTTATCAAATTTGTTTTAACTTTTCAAGTAGGTTATATATTAGAATTGCCACAATCTGACATCTTGTTTACCCTTTTTAAATACCGTTGGTTTAGAATGGCTCAAAAATGGAGGTTTGATATGTTTTACCAGAAAACGCAAAAGTTGTTAGAGATGTCGCTGTGGATGCAAAATGCCGAAAATGGCGTGTCCATTGCCGATATTATGCAGAAATTCAAGGTTTCCAAGCGCACTGCCATTCGTATGAAAGATATGGTCAAGGAACAGTTTCCGCAAATTAAAGAGATTAACGGGGCCCACAACACTAAACGTTGGTATATTCCGCAGGGCTCGCTCGGGCAATATGTCGGCTTTTCGCTGACTGAAATCAATGCGTTGCAAAATGCTATCAAACTCATGAAAACCAAAATGCCTGAAGATGTTGATGCGCTTGAAACGATTAT
>ONQU01000029.1 GCA_900320035.1 uncultured Rhodospirillaceae bacterium
AACTAAAATGACAGCACCGAACGATAATTGGTTCGGCTATATTAAATATGGTTTATTGGTTATCGTGGCTTTATGGCTAGCCTCAGGTTTTTACCAAGTGCAACCAAGCGAACAAGGTGTTGTCTTACGCTTCGGTAAATATGTAGAAACCACCGATGCCGGTTTACATTATCATTGGCCGGTACCGATTGAAGATGTGATTAAGGTGAACGTAACGCAGGAGCGCAGTATCAATTTGGGCGCCATGGAAAATCGCAACTACCGTAACAGCGCATTTACCGAAAGTCATATGCTGACCGGTGATGAAAATATTGTTGATATTAATTTAACGGTGGTGTGGAAAATTAAAGACGCCAAAGACTATTTATTCAGTATGCGTTCACCTGATGAAACGGTTAATGTGGCGGCGCAATCGGTGTTGCGTGAAATTGTCGGACAATCGGAAATGCAGCCGATTATTACCGGAGACCGCGGCAAAGTGGAAGATGAAACCAAAGAAGAACTGCAACGCGTGCTAGATGAATTTAACGCCGGTGTGCAAATTGTACGGGTGAAGTTACAAAAAGCCGATCCGCCGCGTGAAGTGGTTGATGCCTTTAATGAGGTGCAACGTGCCAAAGCAGATATGGAACGTTTTAAAAACGAGGCCGAAGCTTATCGCAACGAAGTTATTCCAAAGGCTAAGGGTAAAGCCGCACAAATTGCTCAAGATGCCGAAGCTTATAAGGCAGCAACGGTTAATAAGGCCGAGGGTGAAGCTAAACGCTTTTCTTCCGTGTATGAAGCCTACAAAGACGGTAAAGATGTGACCGTAAAAAAGATGTATTTAGATACGATGGAAGAAGTGATGCAAAAAGCGCAAAAAGTTATCATTGATCCGTCACAAAAAGGAAACTTGCTACCGGTTTTGCCGTTGCAGGGAAATCAGTTGAGTAAATAAGGAGAGGATAATGAGAAACGGTTTATGGCAAGGAACAATAGTGGTTTTAGGGGTGGCGCTGATTTTGCTGTTCAGTTCGGTTTATATTGTTTATCAACCGGAGCAGGCAATTGTGTTGCAATTTGGTGAACCGGTGCGTTTGGTAACCGAACCGGGATTGAAATTCAAAGTGCCGTTTATTCAAAATACGGTGTTTTATGATGCACGCTTGTTGAATTTGGATCCGCCGGCACAAGAGGTGGTGCTGAATGATAAAAAGCGTTTAGATGTTGATAGTTTTACCCGCTATCGCATTGTTGATCCGCTCAAATTTTATCAAACTGTACGCACCGAAGATCAAGCACGTTCGAAATTGGCGGAAATTGTTAATTCTTCATTACGTAAAGTGTTGGGCCGCGTTACTTTGACCGAGCTTTTGTCTGAACAACGCACGCAAATTATGCAGGACA
Source organism: uncultured Rhodospirillaceae bacterium (assembly GCA_900320035.1). Lineage (GTDB taxonomy): Bacteria > Pseudomonadota > Alphaproteobacteria > RF32 > CAG-239 > RUG410. The sequence continues at coordinate 1,390 of ONQU01000029.1, forward strand.
TCAGTTCAACCGTGAAAAAAGATGCTGAAGCGATTGGAGTGAGCGTGGCTGATGTGCGTATTCGCCGTGCCGACTTACCGATTGAGGTGATGCAGGCAATTAATCATCGGATGCGGACCGAACGCGAACGTGATGCTAAAGAGTTTCGCGCTAAAGGTCAGCAGCAAGCGCAAAATATTCGTGCAACCGCCGATAAAGAAGCAACCATCATTGTGGCTGAAGCTGAAAAAAATGCGCAAATTACGCGTGGTCAAGGTGATCAAGAAGCAGTAACATTGTGGAACAGAACGGTAGGTCAAGATGTGGACTTTTATGAGTTTTATCGTGCGCTAGATGCTTATAAAAAGTCATTAGCAGCCGAAGATACATCTTTGGTATTATCTCCGGATTCCGCATTTTTCAAATATTTCAATAAAATGATGAAGGCAAACTGATGAAATTTTTGAGCTATCTTTTTATCGCTGTTCTGTTGGCACAATCAAGCCAAGCCGAAGAGCGTATGTTAGAGGACGTTATCGATGAGGTTAATGTCTCGGTTTTGAGTATAACTGTTGATACTGATGGAGGCGAGCAGGCATTAGGTGCCGGTTTTGTGGTTGGAGCCGACGGCTATATTGTGACCAATGCCCACGTGGTGGAAGAAGCAAAAGATATTCGGGCAGAAACAATATATGGCGATGCGTATGCCACCAAATTGATAGGCATTGATAAAAAAACAGATGTTGCCCTTTTAAAAGCCGAACATCCTTTGGGACTGGAACCGGTTCATTTTGCTGATTCTGATGCAGTACGGGTGGGACAAGCGGTGTTTGCTATCGGTAATCCGTATGGCTTGGGTAACAGTGTTTCCAGCGGTATTATCTCGGCTAAAGAACGCGATATAGAAAAAGGCGTTTATGATAATTTTTTGCAAACTGATGCGGCTATCAACCAAGGCAATTCCGGCGGTCCTTTGTTCAATATGAACGGTGAAGTGGTGGGCATGAATACCGTTATTTTTTCCGAACAAGGCGAAAATATAGGACTTGGTTTTGCTACACCGGCTAATATGGTGCAGTGGGTGGTTAACAGCCTCAAAGAAAATGGTAAAGTTGAGCGCGGTTGGCTTGGCTTAAGTGTGCGACCGGTGCGGGCTAAAGGCGATAATGTGATGCAACTTGCCATCGCTGAAATTGTTGAAAATTCACCGGCAGCTAAAGCCGGTTTAAAGGTCGGTGATATTATTGAGCGCTTGAGCAATATTTCTTTAAAAAATCCACGTTTGTTTTCCGCCGAAATTGCCGCCGCTAAACCGGAAACAAAACTATCGGCGGTAGTTAAACGCGACGGTAAAATTATCAATTTAGATATTGAGGTAGCGTCCATGCCTTCTGAAGAAACATCAGAAAAAGAAGGGGTTGCACCTTGGCAAAAGTTTGAAGATGCCGGTTTGAGTAAAGAAAAGTTTGAAAAATCCGTTGAATTTAACGAACTTGGCATGACCGCTTATTATGATGAAGCCGCCCAAAACTTTATAATTATCGCGGTAGAGCCGGAAACTGATGCGGCACAAAAAGGCATTGTTGCCGGCAATCTTCTCTTAGCCGTGGATAATAAAAAAATCTATGGCATTGAAGACTTGCAGACTAAAATTAAACAAGCTGCCGCTAAAGGACAAATGGAACTGAAAATCAAAAGTGGGCAAGATTTTGATACCATTACGGTAAAATTAGGACAATAAGAATGAGCCGCGTCGATTTTTACCATTTGCAACGACAAACATTAGATGAAGTTTTACCGAAATTGCTCGGCAAAGCATACTCAACCGGAAAACGTATTTTAATCAAGGTAGGCACCGCTGAACGGGTGGAGTTTTTGAACAGTTTGCTGTGGACTTTTGATGAGGAAAGTTTTTTGCCGCACGGCTCTAAAAAAGACGGATTTGCTGAAGCGCAACCGATATGGCTGACCGCCGATGACGATAATCCTAACCAAGCCACATTTTTATTTTTGGTTGACGGTGCTGAAGTTGCGCCAACCGCAATGGCTAATTACGAGCGCATTTTTAATATTTTTGATGGCAATGTTGAAGAAGCCCTAAACCAAGCAAGACGTTTATGGAAAGAGTGTAAAGAAGCAGGTTGTGAGGTTTACTATTGGCAGCAATCACCAACCGGTGCTTGGGAACAAAAAGCTTAAGTCGCAAAAAACCAATGCCCATGATTTAATAACTTCTTCCGCAATGCCTATATTCATTTAAATCTGTCGCTATAAAAAATCGCCAAATACAAAACGAGTATAACCAGCAAATAGTTCTTGCGTGATTGGTAAAACAATAATAAACTTAAGCAATAGTGTTAGGAGGTAAAATATGCCTGAGAATAAAGATATTCAAATCGCTAAGCAGACGATTGATCGTGAAATTGAAGCTTTGCGCGTTTTGGAAAATAGTTTGGATGAAACTCTTTCCAAAGCTTTAGATGTTTTGCAACAAACCAAAGGGCGCGTGATTATTACCGGTATGGGGAAATCGGGGCATATTGCCCGTAAAATTGCCGCAACCATGGCTTCTACCGGTACACCGTCTTTCTTTTTGCATCCGGGGGAAGCTAGCCATGGTGACTTAGGCATGATAACAACCGATGATACGATTATTGCTATTTCCAATGGTGGTGAATCTAAAGAATTATCAGATATTTTAGTATATTGTCGCCGCTTTAATGTGCCAACGATTGCCATAACCAAAAATCCGCAAAGCTCACTTGGGCAAAATTGTGATATGATTTTGAAGTTGCCTGATAATGGAGAGGCATGTCCGCTTGGTTTAGCGCCAATGTCATCAACCACGGCGACGTTGGTTATGGGTGATGTCTTGGCGGCAAATTTAATGGTTCGGAAAGGCTTTACGGCGGAAGATTTTAAACTACGACATCCGGGAGGTAAACTGGGAGCTATTTTGCGCCATGTTTCTGACATTATGCATACCGGTGAGGAAATGCCATTGGTTAGTGAAGATGCCATCATGCAAGATGCTCTTATCACAATGTCAGCCAAAATGCTCGGTTGCGTAGGTATTGTTAATACTCAGGGCGATTTGGTTGGTATGATTACCGATGGTGACTTACGTCGTTGGATGGCGCCGAATTTAATTGAGGAAAAGGTGAGTAAGGTGATGACGAAAAATCCACGCACTATACGTGCCGAAGCGCTCATTGCCGAAGCTGTTAATGTGATGAACAATACCGGTCGCGGAATTACGAATTTATTTGTTGTGGATGGTAAAAAGCCGATTGGTATTATCCATATTCACGATTGTTTAAGAGCCGGAGTAAGCTGATTTATGCTTAATTCACACAAAATTGATGCTTATTTTGAAGATCGTGAGGCATATACAAAGAAAAATGCTAATACTTACTTACACCCTTCCGGTTGGACACGTTTTGCCAAGCTCGGATTTCCTTGCATGGCGGCAATTCTGCTGGGATTAATGGTGGTCATACCTAATATTCATAAAAGCGTCGAACTAAAAGATAGTATCACCATGCCACGCAAGAGTGAAATGGAAAAGTTGCACATTGAGGAAACCGTATTTAGTGCAACAGATAATAAAAATCGTGTCAATCGGTTGACTGCTGATAGTCTCGATGAGGTGGCGCCACATTCAAAAAAGGTGAAAATTATCAATCCGCACGGCAATATTCCAATTGATGACGGTGAGGTGAAAATTAGCTCTGATATAGGCTTTTGGACGCAGGATACAAATCTGGTAGAATTAGAACAAAATGTGCGGGCGATGGTTAATGAGACAACTATTATTACGACAACCAAGGCTACATATGATTTTAGCAGCGATATTGGTTATGGTGATGAAGAAGTTGAAGCGCAGGGTGATTGGGGGCATTTGACAGCCGATGCTTTTCATTACGATAAAAATACGGAAATTTTGCTCTTAAAGGGACATTCACACCTTATCAGTAAGCGCGGTGAGTTGACCGCAGAACGCGAAAATCGTTATTATCAGCGCGATAATAAAATTGAGGCAGAAGGCAATGTTGTTTATAGCCAGCAAGATAAAAAGTTATATGCTGATAAATTGATTTTGTTTTTAGCCGGCCATTCAGCTAAGGAAATCAAACGTGCCGAGGCTTACGATAATGTTAAAATTGTAACAACCAGAGAGGTCATTACCGGCGCTAAAGCAATATATGATTTGGCGGATAATCGCGTGTGGCTCTATGGGCAAAAAGGGCAAGCGGTAAAGATTATTCAAGAAAAAAATGTGTTGACGGCGGCGGAAATTATTATTCATTTACAACCGGACAGCAGCCGTGAAGTCAAATATGTGGAGGCGCGCGGTCAGGTGATTGTGACGACGCCAAAGGGTAGCGCTAAAGGTAGTCGCGGCACTTATAAACCGGCGCAGAAATTGGTGGAATTGTGGGATAATGTACAAATCGAGCAAGATGGCAATTTTGTGCGCGGTAATCATGCACAGACCGATTTAAATACCTCAATCAGCCGTATTATGGGCAAAGAAAAAGGTGAGCGCATCAGCGGTACGTTTTATAAGAAAAGGAAAAAAGATGATCACGAAAAAAAATAATGATACCGAAGTTTTGGAAATCTTCAATATCGGTAAAAAATATAAAAAACGCACGGTTCTGAAAAATGTGTCGTTGCATGTGCGTAAAGGTGAAGCTGTGGGGCTTCTTGGGCCAAACGGCGCCGGTAAAACCACATGCTTTTATTGCGTTACCGGTCTAATTATGCCGGATTATGGTGATGTTTATATCAATGGTCAGGATATTACCGATATGCCGATGTATAAACGAGCCAAAATGGGTATTGGTTACTTGCCCCAAGAATCATCAATATTTCGGAGTTTAAGTGTTCAAGATAATATCAAAGCCATTTTACAAATTGTTGAAGAAGATGAGAGCCGTCGCGAAAACACATTGGAAGAATTGTTAAATGAATTTTCGATTGCACATTTACGCCATCAACCGGCATTGGCTTTATCCGGTGGTGAACGTCGTCGTTTGGAAATTGCCCGTGCGCTGGCTTGCAAGCCGAGTTTTATTTTGCTTGATGAACCATTGGCCGGTATTGACCCGATTGCAGTCGGCGAAATCAGAAATTTGGTTGCACAACTTAAGAATCGCGGCTTGGGCGTTTTGATTACCGACCATAATGTGCGTGAAACTCTGGATATTATTGATCGTGCTTATATTTTGCATGCCGGTGCTGTTTTAATGGAAGGAACACCGCAGCAAATTGTTGCCAATGAAGATGTGCGTAAAGTTTATTTGGGTGATAATTTTTCACTCTAATCAGATTTTTAAAAGCATAGATAACAAATTGATTTTGCATAATAAAATGCAAAATGTTTCACGTGAAACTATAAAATTTGTAAAGAATTTTACGAACGAGAGCGTTCTTCACGCACGCGTTGGCGTGTTCGCGTCGGGCGCAAGCGTTGACGGCCACTGACATAAACATCCGGATTTTCGCGCGCACCGCGCTCATTTTTATTTTTAAGGATACCGCGCTTGGTTTGCACGAGTTCACCATCACTCATCGCGCGGTGCAATGTACTACCGCCATCGGCCACTTCGACGGTTAATTCTTGCTGAGCCTTTACCGCTGCAACAGCGTCACGCGCATCTTGTGCAGCTTTTTCAGCTTCAGCAATTTTGACATCATCATTCAAACGAGAAGCATCCAATTTGTCTTGTACGGCCTTGGCAAATTGCTCTTCGAAAAATTTTAATGTCGAATTTTCAACCATTTTTCCCTCTCTTTGAATTGATTCTAGCACAAAAAAACGCGTATTGCAAGTGTTTATTGAATTTTAACTAAAACATAGTAAACTGAGGGTATTAAACAAGGAGATAAAAATATGTCAATGATAATCGTCTTAATTTTAGTACTGTTGGCTGTTTTTGCGGTAGTGCTTTATGTGCAGTTAATTGTTTGCCGTAATAAAGTTCAAGAATCAATGGCCGATATTGATGTACAACTTAAAAAACGCTATGATTTAATACCGAATATATTACAGATGGCGGCTAAATTTATGGAGCACGAAAGGCTGTTGATGACAGAACTAACAGAACTCAGAACGCGTGCCATGCAAAATAATTTTGCGACCAATCCGCAAGAGAAAATGGCGCTTGAAAATATGCTTAATCAAAAGTTGCAAGAGTTTAAACTATCAATGGAAAACTATCCTGATTTGAAATCTAATCAAACAATGATAACAGCGATGCAAAGCATGAACGAAGTGGAAGAACATATAGCGGCAGCCAGAAGATTTTATAATGCTAATGTTAATGAACTTAAAAATCGGGTGGAAATTTTTCCCAGCAGTTTGATGGCCGGTTGGTTGCATATTTCATACGAAAAAACGCCCTTTTTTGAAATTACCGATGTTGAACGAGCACCGATAAATAGTATGAATTATTTTAAATAAAAAGGTACATAAGATGACAGAAAACAATGATACCGAAAACGATTTATTAGAACAATATTTTGCACAAAAAATGACACCTCTGATTGATAAGATCAACACTCTGAAAGCGCGCTATCGTAGCCGTTTTTGGGGAACTTTGTGGACGGTGATATTTTTAGTCAGCATAAATATTTTATTTGCTTTGTTTAATGTGCTAATCTATAAGCATCCATTTAATCTCGAACAGTTGCTGGTTGTTATTATTGGGGCTACTATCATCATATTATGGCCTTTGTTACAATACAAAAAGCAACATTTTCCCGATATCTTTGGCACATTTTTACAATTTTATGGTGATTGGCAACATACGCAAAGCACCGAAAAAAGACCTATATCTGGTTCTTTGCCGATCTTACCGCCGCATAATCTTGAGCAAACCATGCACACAATTACCGGTAAATATCTTGGCACGGATATAATGCTTTCGGATATACAATATTGGCAAAAGTCTAAAAAAGTCAGCAATGGCGTTTTGGTTGAATTAACTTTTCCGCAAAAAGTTACCGATGAAATTTTATTATTTGCCAAGAACGGTTTTTATCGTAAAAATAAACGCGTAAATATGAATTTGTTGAATGAACAAATTTTTATTCCGGCAGCTGCTTATTTTAATATTTTTTCACCACAGCCAAAGGCGCCAAAGCAACTTTTGTGCTCCCCATTTTTTGAAAAGGTATTAGATACACACGATGTTTTTAAAGCGAACTTAATATATGTAGCGTTACAAGCAAATAAGGTTTTTATTTATTTGGAAGGATGTCAAATTTATTTTGCGCAGAATGGTATTTGGCAGCGTAAACTTGATGACAGTAAGTTCAAATCACTGCATTGTAAAATTACCGAAGTTTTGCAATTTGTAGAGCTCATTCAAGAAATAAAAGCACGAGATGAGTAATGAACAGCTATATGCCGGAAATATCATACGAAGCGCAAAAACAGCAATTTGATGCTTATTATCAAACAAAATTATATCCCTTACTGGCAGAACAGGAAACCGTGCGGCGCAAATATTTAATTCGTTTCTTTTTATTATTAGGTTTGTCGCTGATTTTTTATCCGCTTCTGGTGATGGTGACAATTGCCGTTATGGCCAAGTTTGAAAGCACCGATGTCGGGCCGATTCTGTTGATCTCCGGTTTATTTGTGATGTTTTTATATGCACCAATACATAAATATAAGAAAAAGGTTAAGCACCAGATTATGCCGCAATTTGCTAATTTTTTCGGCACTTTTGATTATGCATTTGAGCAAACAATTGATAGTGAAATTTTGCGCCAATCGAAATTGTTTAACGATTTTAAAATTAACAAAGGTGATGATTTTTTCAAAGGCATTTATGATGGTGTGCAAATTACAATCGCAGAAGAAAAATTGCAAAAACCGCAAGATATGGCAGTAATGAATGTTTGCTACGAACATAAAAAAAATATATTCGGCGGCGTATGTATATTGCTAGAGATGAATAAAAATTTCGAAGGGCACACGGTGGGATTGTGTGATAGAGGTGTGTTTAATATATTTTGTTGTCCAAAGGGTCTGCAACGTGTGCGACTTGAGGATAGTCGGTTTGAAAAAGTTTTTGAAATATATGCTGAAAACCAAATTGAAGCACGCTATTTGTTAACCACCGCTTTTATGGAACGTTTGCTCAAATTGCAAAAATTGTATGCGGGGAAAAATATTCAGTTCAGTTTTAAGGATAATAAACTGCTGATTGCGATTGCTACCAAGCAAAATATGTTTGAAACCAATTCGTTTTTTAAAAGCAACTTAAATCGGCACAAAATAGACTTGGCTTTTGAACAATTTTACGCGGTTTGTTCTATTGTCCACCTCTTGAAATTAAACATTCGCACAGGAATGTAAATTAAATTTCACGCCAAAGATTATGATATACCCGACGACCAAGTAGTGTCTTGTGTATATTTACTGCAGTATGGTTGCAAAAAGAGCCTAATATTTGTAAATTCATTACAAATTTAGGAGAAAAAATTTGTTTACAAAGTTTGAGCGAATGGCGGCGTGGCGTTATATGCGCGCCAAACGCAAAGAAGGTTTTATTTCGGTGATTACGGGTTTTGCTTTTACCGGTATTGCCCTCGGTGTGGCTACGCTGATTATTGTGATGTCGGTGATGAACGGCTTTAAGGCCGAACTTTTGAACCGCATTTTAGGAATTA
>ONQU01000053.1 GCA_900320035.1 uncultured Rhodospirillaceae bacterium
AGAAAAAACCAAACGTAGCGAAAAATGATTTTTTGCTATACATTCATAAAGATTATGCTATAAAAGAAAGCAAGATGAGGTTTTAATGAGCGATATAAAACAAAAATTTGCACTTTTTTTGCTGGCTGATTTACTGCTATGGTTTTTGGTGCCACAGCTTCGCCAAAGTTTGTCGATAGACACCCAAGAAGCTATCGTATGGGGCAAGTATTGCCTGTGGGGTACCACTAAACACCCGCCGTTTTCCGGCTGGATAACCTATGGTTTTTGGAATTTGTTTGGTCGCTGGGATGGTGCAATGTATTTCTTAAGCCAAATTTTTGTGGTGCTTGGTGTGGTTTATATTTACCGTTTGGCTCGGTGCTTTTTAGATGAAACCCACGCAATTTTAGCGGCCATATTGCAATTTGGTATCATTTATTACGACTATTCAACCCCGGAGTTCAACGTTAATGTCATTTCAATTGCTTTATGGCCGATGTGTGCCTATTATTTTTGGCGCGGCTATACCCGCAATTGGTGGCGCGATTGGCTGCTGTTTGGGATTTTGGTCAGCCTAAATTTGCTCAATAAGTATGTGGGCGGCATATTGCTGATTGCGCTTGGTTTATTTGTCATTGCCGATAAAGGTGTTCTAAAATTAAGCAAAAATATTAAGGTTTATATAGCAGGTGCTGTTGCTGTTTTACTATTGGCACCGCATATATGGTGGCTATGGCAAAATGATTTTGTGGCATTTAATTATATTGTCGGTCGCAGTCATGGCGGCAATATTGTTTCTGCATGGCGACATTTATTTTATCCGCTCAAGTTTTTGGGCGCACAATTGCTTTTTGCCGCGCCGGCCTTGCTGACTTATGCTTGGTTTAATCGTAAATACGGACAAACCCAAAAGGCGCACTCAAAACAACAATCGGTATCACGCTTTATCTTATGTACGACGTTGGTTCCGGTTATGGTGTTTGTATTGCTTTCACTGATCAGCGGCAATGCGGCAAAGAGTATGTGGGGATTTCCATGTTTGTTTATGTGGGGAACCGCCTTGTTTTATTATGCACCGATAAAGGTTGATGCGCAAATAGCCAAACACTTTTTGCAAGTGATGACCGTGTGGGTGGTGTTATTTGCCATAGCTTATGGTGCGCAATGCCTCTTGACGACAAGCCAACGTTATCAAACCGATGTTCGTGCAGTGGCGGCTGAGTTTGAGCAAAAATGGGCTGAGCACACGGCAAAACCATTGCAATATGTGGGGGCCGATGTTTGGTTTGGTGATATTATGGCCTTATACGGCTCGCATGAAATTAAGCCGATGATTTGGATGAGCCCCAAAAATAATCCGTGGTTTGATAAGGCTGATTTTGAAAATGCCGGCGCGCTATTGATTGCAACCAGCCAAGGAGAATATGCCCAGTATCAACAAATGTATGGCGCTGCGGTTTCCACACCGCAAATATTGCCTCTTGAATTTAAAAACTATTTTGGTAAAACTGAAAGAAAAGAAATTTTGTTTGGATTCTTCGAACCATGGGAGGTTGTCGATGCCGAAAACAAATAAATTAGTCAGTATCGTTATTTCTGCTTACAATGAAGAAAATAATGTGGCCGAGCTTTATAAACAGCTCAAGCAAAATTTACAAAATATGCCGGCAATCGATTTTGAGTTTATTTATGTTGATGACGGCAGTAGCGATAAAACATTGGCCAATTGTATGGCTTTGCAAAATGAAGATGAACGGATAAAAATTGTGCAATTAAAACGCAATTTCGGGCACGAAATTGCCATGACCGCCGGTATGGACTATGCCCAAGGCGATGCGGTGATTTTTATGGATGCCGATTTACAACATCCGCCGGTGTATATTCCGCAAATGATTGAGCTTTGGCAGCAAGGCAAAGAGATTGTTCTGACTAAGCGTTTGGATAATCAGGCAACCTCAAAATTATATAAGTTTTGCGCAAAAACCTTTTACTACGTCTTAAATTTACTTTCCGAAACCAAAATTATGGAAAGCGCACCGGATTTTCGGCTTTTGGACCGCAAATATGTTGATTTTTTGAAAGGGTTTAACGAACAAGATCGTCTGTTCCGCGGTTTACTCAGTTGGATTTTACCGCAGGAAAATGTGGCTTATATTGATTTTGTGGCGCCGGAGCGTTTCAGTGGCGAGTCTAAATATAATTTTGCTAAGTCGTTGCGTTTGGCGATTAACAGCATTTTACAATTTTCGGTTATGCCGCTCCGACTTGCTACTTATTTAGGTCTAATTACGGCAATTCTGGCAGTATGTTTAGGGTTATATGTTTTTGTTGAACATTTCTTTTTGCATAATCCGACGCCCGGCTATGCCACTATTATGGTCTCGGTGATGTTTTTGGGCGCCGTGCAACTGATTTGCCTTGGTATAATCGGTGAATATATCGGTAAGATTCATGTTGAAGTAAAAAAACGGCCGCTTTACATGGCCGAATACATGGTTAAGAAAGGCAAAAAACGTGCTCAGAAAGATATTTAATGCTGATGATTTCGGCATGACCTTAGGCGTTAATGCGGCGATTGTACGCGCTCATCAAGAGGGCATTTTAAACAGCGCCAGTTTAATGGTTAATCAAAAATATGCCGCCGCAGCCGTGCAATTAGCACAACAAATGCCTGACTTAGAAGTTGGTTTGCATCTCAATTTAACCAACGAAATGCCGGCCGCCGATTCGGCGCAAATTCCCCTGTTGGTCGGTCGTGATGGCAAGCTCAAAAACGGTTTTGTAAAATTATTGTTGCTTTCCTTTTTGCACCCACGATTGTTTCAACAACAGGTTGAAATTGAAATCAGGGCGCAAGTACAAAAATATTTAGCTACCGGTTTAGCGTTGCAACATATTGATGGTCATCGCCATGTGCATTTAATTCCGGCGGTGTTTAAGGTGGTAAAGCAAATACAAAAGGATCATCAAATCCCGCGCATTCGCGTGATGAATGAAAATATTTTTAATACCCTGAAATATAATAAAAATAAAAGTTGGCTCTTTGACGGCGGGTTAATTAAATATCTTATTTTACGGGGTTTGACTTGGTGGAACGGCTACCAATCCGATGTTTATTTTTACACCATTTTATATACCTGCAAATTAGGCAAAGAACAGTTTCAAAAAGTAAAAATCCCAACCGGTTATCGTGCGGTGGAAATTATGATTCATCCGGCAACACCGGATATTGATAAACAACATCCGGAAGATGTTTGGGATGAAAGTGTTTTATTGCCCTATCGCACGCAAGAATTGGCATTGTTGCTTGATAAAAATACAGTAGAAGGGATAAATTAAGTGCGACACTTGATAAAATTATATTTTTGGGCAGAAAATCTTTGGTTTAAATTGCCGGAAAAGTTACGTTTTCTGCTGGTTGGCGGTTTTAACACGGTGTTAGCATACGGCGTTTTAAATGCACTCGATTGGCTGTTTGGCTATCTGAATAGCGTTTATCAATGGGGTTATGCGCCGGAGTTGGTTGCTAATGCGGCACTTCTGGTGCAATACGTGGTTACAATTAACATTTCGGTAGCGACCATGCGCTATTATGTTTTTCAAAGCCATGGCTCATGGCAAAAAGAGTTTGCTAAAGCATGGTCGGTTTATGTAGTTTTATATTTAATCAATGCACCGATTATGACTTTTTTGATGGTAATTTTCGGCTTAAAAACGTGGGCCGCACAAGGCATCTATTTAACTTTTTCGACCATCTGCACGTTTTTGTTGCATAAATATTTTTCATTTCGCAAAGAAGGCAAAAGATTTAATTGATGTCCAATATCAAGATGTAAAAATTTTCCACTTTATGTTTTTTTTTATTGACTTATGATTATTTATCTTTTATAAGCAGATTCGATTTTGTTGAGTTCGTAGCTCAGTCGGTAGAGCATTTGACTTTTAATCAAAGGGTCGCGGGTTCGAATCCCACCGAGCTCACCAATAAAAAGACCACCCGGGAGGGTGGTTTTTTTGTTGGCATGAGCGAGCGGATGGGTTCATCAGGTTCA
>ONQU01000152.1 GCA_900320035.1 uncultured Rhodospirillaceae bacterium
AAACTCAAAATTTCTCTGGCCCAGATAAAATTATCTTTAATCCCCATTTTAGATACCTATATGAAATTAGTTTCTTCTCAAATTTATTAATATGAAATATATATTACACGAAAAAACAAATTATGCAATCTAATTTATAAGGACTACTAAATGAATATTATACAAATATCTGAAATTAAAGATATTAATCCCAAAGAATATTGTCGGCTGATCAGCCAAATATATCGCCAATTAAAGAGGGTAGAAAAAACAATGAAGCAATATTCTCTTAACGATAGCCTTCATTTTATACAACTTACCATAAAAAGCTTTAAGAAAGAAATTGCCAAAGAATGACGAACTAATCAATGATTAAAATGCTTAAGAAGCAGACAAAGTTGCTCATCAATATAGTCAAGAACATTATCATCAATTAGCTTAATTTTCTCGATTATTATATTTTCTTTTTCCAAACGAGATAAGCTTTTTTGGTTGCTAGTTTGATGGTTCAGCATGTCATCTATTTTAACGTCAAAATATTGAGCTATGCGATAAATCATAAACAAATCGGGAACCACGGTTCCTCTTTCCAAATTCGAAATAGTTCGCCAGCTAACATCGCAAATCGCAGCTAATTCCTCTTGTGTCATGTCAGCGCCTTCTCGCATAGCTCGAACTTTTAAGCCCAGATATTTTCTTACATCATCTTTCATATTATGTTTATACCTTGAAATATATTGTTTATCCACGAACAATGTTTCATAAAATTAATTTTAAATAGCAACAAAATTCATATTAAGGATAGAACTATGAAACAAATAAAAAACATCAAGAAGCTTAAAACAAAAAAACTAATTCAAAAAATATCAAACTTTTCTCCGATAATGATGGGGAAATTTCTATACAATTTCTACCGGCTAACCCCAAATCAAAAACTTTATTTAATAAAAACAATGGAAAATATCAAAAAACATAATTTATAAGCTATCTTAAACCCCGCATCTAACGCGGGGTTTTCTTGATACCAAAAGAAAAACAACCGTTTTCCGGCTGTTGTTTGTATTGATGAAGCTTGGCTCGAGAGTTAAGAGCCGAATATCTGTTGAATTTTCAACGTTCCTTAGAATAATTTTCAATGAATTTCTTTTGAATATTGTAAAGTTGTTCAACAGATTTTATATCAACCCATTCGTCTTCGGCATGATATCCTCCACCGCTATAACTATGTAAAATAACAGAAGCACCTTTTTTATCTTTCAGCATACCGGAATTTGACATTCTACCATCACGTAAAAATTCAACTTTCTTATCAATAATACTTTCCACGATTTTTTTGTATTCCTTAATGACAGGATTATTACGATCTTCATTTACAAATCCCGTTTCATAGCGTATTTCATAACGTGTATTGCCAACCAAACAGTTATTTAATATTTTTGCAACCTTTTTGGCATCCATTCCATCAACCAGCCTAAAATCTAATTGTGCTACAGCCATATCACTTACACGATTGATTTGATACCCGCCGTTAATCATTCCAACATTAAGTGAATTCACCCAATAATGGCGACCAAAGAGTTTTTCTTGAGGTTTATTATCAATGTCAAAATAAGGAAAATATTTTCTCAATTTACAAATAGAAGCCATGAGACTGTCAATGGCGCTTTTCCCTTCCCAAGGCAACATTCCGGAAGCCCGTTGACCTTCAGAAATTAAATTAACAAAAACAACATCTTTATTCTTTTCGACAATGGTTGATATGCCGGATAGCGCATCAATATCCAAAATAATCTTTGCCTCAACACCTAAATTTTGCACAAAATCCATACTCACGGCTTCTTGAATTTCCTCATCTGAGGTCAATACCACACCCATATCAAGCTTTTTGTTTTCCTTTTTTACCCAACTTAAAAGTTCTAAACCAACGGCAACACCTGTTTTCATATCAAATGAACCGCGTCCTTTCAAATATTCATTATCAATAATTGGCGTAAATATTTTATCCGAGCCGGGAACAACATCAATATGACCTAAAGACATAATATCAAATTTCCGTTTTTCACCATTACTCAAAATTAAAACCGGATTGTTCCCATTGTCATGGAATTCATAATATAGGTGATTAGCTTTTGCATATCTCTCAATAAAAGATGCACATTCTTTTATTTCTTTGTAGTGATGCGAAATGGTCTTAAATTTAATTAACTTTTCCGCCAGATTTATTACTTCTTTACTCATGATTTTTCTCACTTAAAAACGTAGCAAATTTCCTCAATAGTGTGGTTTCTATCTTGAATTTTGCGATTATATCGTTCCCAAACACATCCACCTGATGTTTCATAAAAAGATGAGGCCTTTTTATTGTTTTTAATCATATATAAATAAAAACTTTCATCTTTTATTATTTTTTTATATGCCTTTATCAATTCTGTGCCTACACCCTTCCGTTGGGCTGATGTCTTAACATATAATGCGTAAATCTCATGTTTAAGACCATATTCATCACGGGCAGGACCGGCCCACAAATATCCCAAAACTTCGTTATATTCACAAACCAAAACCGTAAAATCAAGATTCTGAATATTTTCACACCAAGACGATATTCTCTTATCGTCAACTTTTCTTCCTTCTAAAATAGCGTCATCAATCAGTCCTTTATAGGCATCTTTCCATGTATCAACGCTTATTTTGGCAATTGCACGAGCATCTTTTATTTCAGCTTTACGGATTATCATTTAAATTTCCTCCAAAAAACAATTATCATCGTTGTTGTTTAACTCTCCATATTTATATAGGCTGGCAGCTCGGCAACCTCCGCAACAATTAACAAATTTACATTTTCCGCATTTTCCCTTAAAGGTTTTTCTGTTGCGTAAGGTAGCTAAAATTGGAGAATTATTCCAAATATCTTCTAATTTTTTGGTTTTAATGTTTCCGCAACTGACACGAATAAACGGACAAGGCAAAAAATCTCCTTCAGCCGTAACATAACCCGCGGCAATACCGGCTAAGCAACCGCCACATATCCCGCTGTCGGGCGGCATATTTTCAAATTCCATCCGTCTTTTCTCATCAACCAAAAAACGAAAATGGTGTGATAAATTGATAAAATTTTCTTTTTTGCTTTCGGAAACAATATAACTGAAGGCTGTTTTCAACTCTTTCGGTTGCGGAATCAAAGGCATTAAATCCTTTTTTATTGCAATCAAACAATTGAATGCAATTGTACATTTTTGTTTTTTTGCATAATCAATCATCAGTTTGATATCAGTCAAATTATTCTTGTTGATAGTAACATAAAGTGTGATGGGAACACTATATTTATGTAATAAAGCAATCGCCCGTTCTAATTGGGGAAAGTAATTTTTCCTTAAAACTCCGGATTTTTGTGGTACACCGTCAAGACTCATCTGCACACCGGAAAAAATTTTGCATTTAGAAGCTTTTTCCTCATCTATTAAAATACCATTTGTTAAAAGTGCAACATCAGGAATACCTATTTGTTTTGCATATTTGGCATATGCAAAAATATTTTCATCCAACAAAGGTTCACCGCCCGTCAAAACCAGACGATTTATACCCATTTCATTGGCCTGATAAATTGTATTTCTGATATATTTTTCTTCTAAATCAATTTGTTGGTTACCGCCAACATAACAATGAATACAATTCAAATTGCACCTTTTGGTTATTTCAATTTCTAAAATATGTAATCCGCTGTTATTTTCTCTGTATTTCATAGGCATCAAACTCCTCACAATAAGGATCTTTATCAAAGCAATTGCCTTTTAACATATATGTCATCGCTTTACATCCACCGGCGCATGTCCGAAATTTTTTACAAGAATCACATCCCTTATCAGAACAATCATAATGTCTGAATTTGTTTAAGACTTCGGAATTTTGCCAAATATCAAGCAAGTTATCATTTATGGCATCTCCGCAATAAAATTCTTTTCTTTTTAAGTGATTACACGGAACAATGTGCCCGGAAGCCGTGATAACCATGGTAAAACGTCCCGCCATACAAAACGGAAAATCCATTTTGCGATTTTCGTCTGACATAAATAAAAATGCATGACACAATTGTAGATTAATCTCTTTTTTTATACCGGATAAATCAATATCATTTTTCAACTTCAGCCATTCTTCTTTATTCAGCATTAAACTTTTTGACTCTTGAGAAATAGGAATAAAATCCAACAAATGACATTTATTAACCCCAAGTTGTTTTGAAATTTTTGCCATAGGCACAACCGACTTATAATTTTTATTGGTAACGACCAATGTTGTCACAACATTATCCGCTCCCATTACATCCGCCAACTGTCGTATTGTCTCCATTGATTTTGCAAAAGAACCTTGCTTTCCTCGAAGCAAATCATGAACAGACGGACTATCAGAATCAATATTAGTAAAAATCTTATTCAAACCGGCATTTTTAAGTTCATTTATAATATCGGAATTTAACAAAGAAGCATTCGTCGTCAACCAGACATCAATATCTTTATCCCTCAATTTATGAATGGCTTTTAGAAGAACGTTTTTGCGTAATAAAGGCTCTCCGCCGGAAAATGACACGACAACAGGATTAAGTTCATTGACAATTTTATCCACAAGCTGTAATAATTGCTCATCACTTAGTTCCGGCTCACGCAAAAAATCGTTATTTTTGTTATAACAATAACGACAATCAAAATTACACTTATTCGTAACATCAATCTGTACTTTAGTCGGGCGCACAAAAAATCTTGAAAACTCTTGCTGGATAAATCCCATTGAAACACCTTATATAAAATGGCAGGCCGAAGCCTGCTGACATTTTAGTTATAATTTACCAAACAGCCTTTTTCCAGGGCTTCTTTCATGGTAATTTTCCATGTATCTTTATTTTCTTCCGTCATTTTATTTCTCCTAATAAACTAAAATAACAGACGCATGATAACAAAATTTTTCAAAAAGGTCAATAAAAAATCAATATTCTGAAATACTTTGTAAATTAAACACAGAAGCCACATACTCGACGGGCATCCCTTGTTTCATCTTGTGCCTTTTGATTATTTTCTAAAACTTTCGGGATACATTCCGTCTTTTAGCGGATGTTGAGCCGCAACTTCAATTAAAATTCCACTGCCTGTTCTTTCAGATTTCTCCATTGTTTCCATTGCTTTTGCATATTTATCCAGCCAAAGCAAGTGCAAAGGTGAACGTTGTCTTTCGTTATTCATGTATATTAGTCCTTCCTTAAACATAAACTACTATGTAATGCTAAATTGAAATACCCGCAAATTCAAATAAT
>ONQU01000054.1 GCA_900320035.1 uncultured Rhodospirillaceae bacterium
AGCTCATCACGCAGAGCATCATAGCGGGCAAAACGTGCCGATTGGCGCGCTTCTTCGTCCCATTTAAAACCGAGCCATTGCAGGCTTTCACGCATGGCATCTTCATATTCTTTTTTGGAGCGCGCAAAATCGGTATCATCAATGCGCAACATAAATTTGCCGTTCAGCTTTTTGGCTAACAGGTAGTTAAACAGCGCCGTGCGGGTGTTACCTATGTGCATAAATCCGGTCGGGCTCGGCGCAAATCTTACTTTAATATTTGACATTTTTTCTTCCGTTAATTAATTAATCTGCCGCGTATCATAAACAGATTAAACGCTAAATTCAACTAAAAAATAGCGATGTTGCGTTTTTATAAAAACAGAACAAGAGCGCAAGCGATGCCGCCATAAAACAGTAATCCTAAAGGGTGACTGAAAGCAACTTTGAAATCGGTTGAGGAAGGAATGGCATTTTCAATAATGATGGTTTCCAGTAAAATAAAGCAAAGATAGCGCCAAATCGTGGTGACCAAAAAATATTCATTCAGCCAATAAGCTAATGGGAGCAATAACAGTGGCGCCATAGATGACGGAAAAGCGTTATAGAATTTGATATTGCGAAAGCCGACGCTCCCCATAACATATGTGTTATCGCGGCGTTTAGGTAGCAGATTAAAAGAAGCCGGTTTGGCATTTAAAATTAGGCCGACCATAAAATGTGCCGTTTCATGCAAAATGGTACCGGGGATATTAACCAAGGAAGTCATTATGATGCCGCTAAAGGTATGCCGCTTCAAAAAAGACAAGGCAATGACCAAGAAAATTAAGTAAAAACGATTATTGACAACATGTTGTAAAAAATCGGCTGAATTTAAATATAACCAAGAATTATGCAAAAGAGTTGATATCATTCTTTTTTCTCGAGGACGGTGAGACCGGCAATATAGGTGTTAAGCAGAATTTGGCACAAAGTTTGGCGATTGATTTTCGAAAACGAATCGAGAATATCTTTGGTTAAAAAGGAACTTAAACCAAACAAAGTAAGCCATAAAACTTGGGTCGATAAAATGCGTTCCGGACGTTCCATATTTGGTACGATGCGCCAAATTAAATGACTCAACCGGCGTGTTATGACAGCTACTTTGCGCAAATAAAAGAAGGAGTATGCATGTCCTTCTTTGCGTAAATGGAAATGGTATAGCATATACCACAGATTTTTATTTCTGATAACGAAATCAACAAAAGTATTAAGCAAATTATTCATATCAAAATATGGATTTTGGGTTTGTGGCACGGCGGCTAATTTTTTGCCAAGCGCATCTAATGTCATATAATTTTCGATGACAATGAAATTTTCCATGTTGGAAAATTGGTTATAAATGGCGCCCACCGAGCATCCCGAAGCCTCGGACAATTTGCGTACGGTTAAGGCTTCGGTGCCTTTTTCCTGCACAATTCTGCGTCCGATTTTTAGTAACAAACTTTGTATATCGTCTTTTTCCATTTATACTGCCGATTTAATAAAATATTTGCATTTGTATGTTAACATAACAGCAAAATAAGAACTGTTCAAATGTTTTTTGCGGTTATGAAAGGAAATTTTATGCTTAAAGGACAACATATTTGTTTTTTGCTGGGTGTTTTATTTTGGAGTTTGCCGACTTATGCCGAAACGTCAGTAATTGAAGATTATTTGGCGAATATGGAGCAGCAAGCTTCAGCGCGCGCCTCAGCAAAGGATTTGTTAAAAAAACAACCGCAAAGGTTTGAAATAAAAAAGCCTCGAGAGCGTCTTTCGGTGCGAGCAAAACGTGTTATTGCCGAGAAAAATGCTAAGGAGAATCCGTTTGCGGCCGAAAGTAGCGGGCAAGAAACTCAATATCAGAAAGAAACGGCAAATGATGAGGTAGATGCCATAGAAAAAATTACCTTTGCGCAAGCACCGTTTGATTTATTTTGGGGGGCATCGCTTGAGTATATGCAACATCGTTTAGGCTGGAAAGTGCAAAAAGTGGAGCGTGAAGGCTATAAAAATGTGTATCAGATGAAACATGACAAACATCCGCAAAATAGTTTTAGCAGTGTGTCAGCAGTGTTTGGTGAAAGTAATAAATTGTGGTGCATTTTTGCCGAAGGAGAGCCGCTTGATGATGATGCCGGAGCCAGTCAAATATTAGCGCTTTATGAAAAATATTACGAAGCTTTAAATGCTAAATACGGCAATGCTGAAGTGCATTTTGCACCATACACTTATGAAATTGAGCAACCGGTGGTGCAAAATGGGCGACAGGTATTTCAAAACGGTCGTCCGGTGGTGCAAATTATAACGATGCAAAATCCGCTTGGCGGCGAAAATTTTTTGCAAGAGTTGCAAGAAGGAAAGGCTTCTTTATATTCGACTTTTCATAATGATGAAATCGGTGTAACTCTAAGTCTTTATGTTGATGATGAGGGGAAGAGTCATTTGCTTCTAGATTATAAAAATTTACCTTTGATGGAAAATGAAAAGTCGCATAAAATGCAATCGGTAATGGAGGGACTATAATGAAAAAAGTCAGTTTTTGTGGTATTTCCGGCAGCGGTATGAGTGCTTTGGCGCAGATTTTAGCTTTATCAGGCGTTGAAGTGCAAGGTTCGGATCGTAACTTTGACTTAGAACGCGATGCGGTAAATCGAAAAGCATTAGAAAGTATTGGAATTCGTATTGTACCGCAAGATGGTTCGGGGATTACGAGTGATCTGGATTTTGTATGCGCTTCAACGGCGGTGGAAGATACAATTGCCGATGTGCGCGTGGCTAAAGAAAAAAATATACCGATTAAGACGCGACCGGAGCTTTTGGCAGAGATTTTTCACAGCTATAAATATGGTGTAGCGGTCGGGGGAACCAGTGGTAAAACCACAACAACGGCGATGATTGGGTATATTTTGGATAAAGCCGGCAAAAAGCCATGTATGATTAACGGCGGTTTACTCAAGGATTATGAACAGCAGCCGGGCATTCCGAATATTATTTATAACCAAGGTGAAATTTGTGTGGCGGAAGCTGATGAAAGCAACGGCAGTATAGATTTATATAATCCCTATATTGCGGTGGTAAATAATATATCGGCTGACCATAAATCGTTGGAAGAACTGGTAGCGCTGTTTCAAGCTTTGGCAAATCGAACCAAGCAAGCGGTGATAATTAATGATGATTATGAGTTATGTCGGCAGATTAAAACGTCAAATTTGGTGACTTTTTCGCTGCAAAATCCGGCGGCTGATTTTTACGCGACGGATATAAAAGCTTTACCGAATGGAACGGCCTATGAATTTGGCGGACGGCGATTTACGTTGAAGTTAATCGGGGCATTTAACGTAGCGAATGCGTTAGCGGCAATTGCGGTTTGTCAGCAATTGGGCGTTGATAAATTTTTAGCTGCCGAGATTTCGCAAAATTTCAGCGGCACGAAACGGCGCTTAGAAGTTATAGGTGAAAAAAATGGTGTGGCGGTGATTGATGACTTTGCGCATAACCCCGATAAAGTAAAGGCTTCACTTTCGGCGTTAAGGCAGTATGCCGGACGCTTAATTGTGCTGTTTCAACCGCATGGGTTTGGACCGATGCGTTCCCTCGGTAAAGAAATTATGGCTGAATTTGTGCATGGTTTGAATGTTGAAGATATTTTAGTGATGCCGGAGATTTTCTTTGTTGGCGGAACGGTTAAAAAAGATATTTCGTCGGCTGATTTAATTACCCATGCGCGTATTTTAGGCAAGCCGAATGCCTATTTTTATCCGACTAAAGCTGAGGCCGAAGCCTTTATTTTACGAAACGCGCGGGAAGGTGACAGAATAGTGATTATGGGCGCGCGCGATAATTCCTTAACCGAACTTTGCAAAGATATTATTGAAAAACTGTGACATATTATGACAAACAAAAAGTGAGCCAAGTAGATTATGTCGGCTGTGATGGTGATTGTCTTATGAATTTTTTTTAGAAAGAAGCGTTGGAATCAATCCGCCGTTCTAACGGTGGAATAGATTGTCCTTCAGCCAAACCGCCATCATTGACCGGTGGTACCACCCAACCGCCACCGAGTTCATCTTCAAAACCTTCATCTAAGGATGAATGGGCCAAGAAAAGAGTGTTATCCAAAATGGAGAGATGTTCGTTGGTTAAAAATAAAATACACTCATCAGTACCGACTTTAGGTTGAATTTTAGCATTGCCGTAAGCCCATGATGCTAGGCTGCACAAACGATTGCGATAAGCAATCCAGCTATCAAACATATCGCGATAATTACCACTTTGTAAGTTTGGTCCGTTGTTCCATTTGCCGACATTTTCATCGCGCACCAAGGTACTGTATAAATCTTTGATGTGTTGCGTTGAACGGTCTATTTCCGAACTGAGACATTCGCTCTTGGATTTTCCGTTTTGTTGGCGGCAGGTTTGATATTTTTCATCATGTTCATATACTTTGAATAAGTCAAATTTATCATTTTGTTCGGCGCCGTTGTATTTCATCAATTGCAAAATTTTATCGAGATGGGCATGATGATGTAAGGTATGATACAAGCCGCATGAATATTTTTCGGTAATTAATGGTTCAGCATTAATAGCGGCAGCGTTTGAAAGTGAGCAAAGGCGGTTACGATATGCCGTCCAACTTTCATACATATCACGCATAACGGCAGTATTGGCGTTGATGCTGCCATTCCACGACATCAATTTAACGTTACCTAAAATGTTTTTATAATCTTGCTTAACCATGTTTAAAGCGCGTTTGGTTTCTTCTTGAACGCAAGCATCTAAATCATTAATTATTTTGACGCAATGCTTAAACTCTTCGTCATCTTCATATTGCGGCAGGGCGGCAGAAGCGGTTTTGGCACATAAAAGCGACATCGATAGAACTAACCAAAATTTTTTCATTTTTTACCTCGCTAAATTGTTTCTTCATAATATAGTCGATAAAAGTAAAAACAAAATTAAAGTTGCAATGGTGATTTTGGAAAAGAAGAAAATTTGTAACAAAATTTTAATGTAAAAAAGATTGCATGGCACGTTTTTATGTGGTAAAATTTAACCAAAGCAGTCTGAGGATAAGGATTATTGCGATGACCAAAGAAGAAATGAAAGCCAAAATGAGCAGAGCACGGCAGGCCTACGATGAGAGAATGCAGCGTGTGATAGATTTTGTGGTGGATACGGTAAATATCAGAAATAGAGAAGATTATTGGGGCGGACACTCCGGCTGGGGACTCAATAGCAAGGGTGTTATAACGGCCAATTATAATATTTTCGAAGATGGGTATATTTGTGATAATTCAATAGATAATTATACTCTTTGGATTCATGAACAAAAACATCGGGATAATATGGAAAATGGTATATACGAATATCCGATGAGTTGGGAACAGGCATATAAAAGTAATATGCATGATGAAATTTCGGCGACAATGACTGAATTACTTCAATTACGTGAAGAATATTTACAAACCGGTGATATCAGCATTTTTGACAAAGAACCTAAATTGAGCTTTTATAAAGAAGCAATTAAAAAAGGTGAGGTAAAACCGGGCAGCATATATAAAGAAGATTTTGACAAGGAAATGTCTTTCATTGTTAACGGCACGCGTGATATGTGGGTTAATCAATTTGGTTCGTCGTATGTTGATCAAAATTTATATTTTGCTGCGGCTGCTTATGATGCTTCCGGAAAATATGCGCAATACTACGACGAAAATTACGAGCGTGCCAAGAAAATTGCTTATAACATCGGCGGCGTTGATTTTACCAAGTATATGGATAAAGATGTCGAAATTCCGAATGCGGCTAATGTTAAAATGATAGAAGACATTGCCAAGAGTCCGACTATGCAGGAATATTATTGTCTTACCGATGCACAGGTTTTTGAAAAAAGCGGTTTTCCGCCTTATGACGGCAGTATCAGCTTATATGAATATAAACAGCTTTTGCAACACCAGATGGCGGTGAATAATTTTACGAGTAATAATAAAACAATTATGGAATATGATTCCAAAAACAGGGAATGGAAGGAAAAAGAGTGCACGCCGCAAGAATATTTAAGCACAATTAATATTGATAAATATAAAAAAGAATATGAACAATTAATATCACCAAGTAATCCAAATGCCGAGCAGAATAAAAAAGATTTGCCGACTTTTGAAGCTTACCTCAAATTCATTCCTGAAACACAGGATTTTTATGAGAAATTCGATGCAGTAGCAAAAAACGAAGCATTTATAGATAAAATTGTGGAGTATCAAGCGCAAGAATATGCCAAAACAGGAAAAGATTTTCCTCAAAGTAATCCTGAAAATTATCAAAAGGCATTAAACAAACTTTACTGCGGAGCTTATGATGTACTTAAGCCTGATGAAACGGAACTTAAATCAGAATTATCAAAGCCGGCAGAAAAACTTCAAAGCGGGAGTGCTTGGGAACGGACTATGGAGAACTACCTTAAATCAGTGGGGCTTTCTTCTGAAGATGCCGAATATAAAGCGCATTATTTGGCACAAAAGAATAAAGTTATCGGTGGTTATGGCTGTTTTGTAGGCGGATTTTTCGCCGGAGCGTATAATAAAGCGAAAAATTTAAAGCATCGTATGACACATATTACCGATGAAAAAGGAGAAGAACAGAACGTCGGTTTATGGGGTAAAATTAAACATAAGGCGGCGCAAATTAAAAAGGATTTGACAACCGAAACTAAGATTGATGAAAACGGCAAAAAATTGGAAGGTAAATGCAGTATTTGGAAAGGTTTGAAGAAAAGAGTATCATCTTGGTTTAAGAGTTCATCTCAGCCGGAGCAGGTTAAGAACGAACCGATAAATCCGGTAAATACGCAAGATCCGCAATATCCGGAATGGAAAAACGAAGACGGACATCGTGTTTCGCCGGTGCAACATCGACCGATTTTAGATATGCGTAAACCGATTATCAAGCAACCGGTGACCAGTCGTTCGGCGATGCAATGTGCCGATAAGTCCGACATTAAAAATAAAATGAATAACGATTGTGTCAAAGCAAAAGGTGTTTCACAACAACAAAATAAAACAGAGAAAAAAGCCGAAATTAGAGGGCCGGGAACAATTGAGCAATTCAAAAAAATTATTGGTCTGTCACGCTGATAAAAAATTACGGATTTATGCAAAAAGTTATTGACAGAGCATATTTTTATGCTAATATCACGCACGCTAAAGCTGGGGATTTTTATGTTCTCAGTTGTTAGTTTGTGTAATAATTTTAATAACTTAAGGAAAATGTGATGCCTACAATTAATCAGTTAATTCGTAAATCACGAACACCAAAAGTGAAGAGAAACAAAGTTC
>ONQU01000142.1 GCA_900320035.1 uncultured Rhodospirillaceae bacterium
AAAAGCGGCTAATATACCGAAAATCAAAGTTGTGTAAATCAGCATGGAAAAAATTTGATTAGCGCGAAACGGTCTTTTTTCGCCTAATGTTTTAGCCACCAAAGCACTTCCGCCGCTTCCCAGCATAAAACCGATGGCACCCAAAATCATCACAAACGGCCATACAATATTCACGGCGGCAAACGGTGTTTCGCCCACGAATTTAGCCACGAAAAAACCATCGATAACACTATATATGGAGGTAAAAATGACCACAATTATCGACGGCGCCGTAAAGCGCAGCAACTTGAGGTATGTAAAATGATCGGACAGTTTAATCGGCATAATTTTTTCCATTTTAGTTTATGACCAATTTAACTGTGCACAGGCTGAAAGTCAACCGGATAAAACCGATTATTTGTGTCGTATCACTTCAAAACGCCACAGCTCAACTTCTTCTTCCGGCGCAATGCCAGCTTTTTGCTTGGCAATAGCAATTTGCTCGGCCGGTGTATCAACACCTTCCAAATCGGGCAGTAATAAGCCTTGGCGATTATCTTTGCGCACAATCACGCCATATCTTTTGGCATCGAGTTCTTTTTCGGAAGCGATCGGTTCGGCCGGTGATAATATATCAACGCTGTAAACCAATTCGCTTAATTCATCGGGACGAATCGGCTTAAAACGAGGATCACGCGAGCAAGCCGAGATAGCATTTTGCACAATTTCCAACATTAATGAGGCTTGGGTGGCTTGAGTGGTGCCAATGCAGCCACGTAATTGCCCGCGTTTTTTGATGGAAACAAAAGCACCGGCGCGTTGCTCCAACATTTCCGGCAATGTATCAACTGTTTCCGGCGCTTTACCGGTTTGCACAAAATGTTCTACTGTTTGCCGCGCCAAACGCACATAAGGATCCTCAGTTTTGCGTTGCTGAATTAACTTTGCCAAATGTTGCTTACCGAAAAAGCGATTAGGATTGACACCGACAATTTCAAACTTAGCAACACCATAACCGACACCGAAAGGTCCTTCATAAGAAAGCAGTTTACTTTTGACCGATAGGCCGTCTAATGTGCCGGCCATAATTACAAATGAGCGATGTCCGCATTCGGCCGCATTGTCGCACAATTCCGGTGGCATTTCCAGCATGGTAGCGAAATCGGCCACATTGAGAGCGGTGGTAATTTTGTGGTCGTAGATCGGACCTTCCGGCGCAAAACCATACGGTCCTTCGAGCAAAAGTTTGTGCGATAAATCTCCGCTGGCAATGATGACACAGCGGCGACCGAGTTTGGTCGATACCGCCGAAATTATGCGCCCTAAATCATAATGGTGCATAAGGCTTAAGCCGGATATACCAATGCGCACCACCTTATAATTTTGATAAACTTCATTAAGAAAATAAAGCGGAATAAAAGTGGCATGATCAAGCGTGTAATCATCTAGGCCTTTAGTGCCGCATGGAAAGTTTATTGCTTCGCACATTTGTTCCAGTTCACGCACAAATTCCGTATCATACTCAGCTGTTAATTTAGTCTGCGGTGCATTAAAGCGTGCCATATCACCGGTAGCACTTTTTTGCCCGGAAACATGGAAATAATCCGCGTAAAGCGGCGCATGCGGACTGGTGACAATAACCGTGTCCGGTTTGTATTCGCTCAAAAATTTCATTGCTTGACGATAGGAGCTGATGGTACGGCTAATTTTTTGTTCTTCACCTTTACCTACTGTTGGTAAAATAAGCGGTGGATGTGGTACAGCAATAGCGGCTACAACAGACATTTTTATTCTCCCTAAAAACAGTTTTTTCACAATTATATCGCTGAGTTGTTTATAAATTATGAATGAGAAAATTTTCAAGAAATTTCATTTTAATGCTGGTAAAAATTGGAATTTTAGAAGTTCTTTAAGAAAGGATATTTGCATAAAATTAAAAAAAATGAAAAAAAGTGCTTGCATTTTATTTTTTATGTGCTATTAAATAATTCGTTCGCAAATGATGCGGGTATAGCTCAGGGGTAGAGCGCAACCTTGCCAAGGTTGATGTCGTGGGTCCGAATCCCATTGCCCGCTCCAATAACA
>ONQU01000077.1 GCA_900320035.1 uncultured Rhodospirillaceae bacterium
TAAATAATAATTGCCATGAACACGAAATTGAACATAGCGTTCATAAATATATTCCAAATCATTTTCAAGTAGTGCGCTGTTATTTTAAATGCATAGGCGCCGACAGCACACGGAAGCAAAGCTACCGCAACGCATAATTGCAAAATACAATCAACCAAGCACCAAGGGAAAGAAAGTAGTAACAACATACCGGTAATCCACAGGGCAATACCGGTTGATAAGTAGCCCAAACTAGGGAAAATTTTCCATACCGGATAGCGTTCCCAACTGATACAGATTGAATATTTACCTAAACTCATCAAGAAACCAGTGCTGTCTTCTAAATTTTTCAGACTGCATATAATTGATTCCCCCAAATGTTTGGAAAGACCGCCGATTTGGTCAGAAGCGGCATCGCCCGGTTTAGGATAGCCGGTTGTTTCGTCATAACCGACAATACCTTGCATATAAACAGCACCATCATCACATGTCGAATTTCGATTGAGCGTGCGTCCAAAATCAAGACCTGTTTCCATAATCGGGTTAATTGTCATATCCATTATTTCATAAATAGCGCCGCTCAACGCAATAATTACGACGGCTACCCGAAAACCTTGGAATAAAATCCCTTTTAACATGTCCCCGGTCCCGGTTTTGGAAAAAGATGCGAGATGGCGTAACAAATATACGCATATCCATATTAAGAATCCGATACTGACAAGAGTTTTGGTTGGTCCCGCAAGTCGATCATTGGCATTTTTGGTCATAATGCTGGCGACATTAAAAATCTTTTTGAACAACTCACAAAAAGTACAATTTTGCGAATCCAAATATTCCTTAAAATTACAACTGTCGGAGCTGTAGCCACCGCCAGCACCGCCGCCTTCTATACCTCCTTGAATACCATCCAGGTTGGCAAGTGTGCCGTCAAAAGATGAATCGTTTTTACCAACGCAATTGCTCGTATCAACCGGACAATTGCCGCAAAGAGCCTGTAAGCCGCCACAATACGATTTAATCACGTTTTCCATTTCACCGCCCGAATAATTAGAGCCGGAGAATCCACTGTTCACCGTTTCCATATGCAAATGGATGGCGTAAGCATTAACTTTGTGACAGCCGCTGTAATTTTTACCGACACTTTGTTCTCTATTATCGCAAATACAGGCTTCGCCGGCACTTTTATCATAACAGTTTGATCCGCCTTCAATGCCGACCGGTTCGTCTTTTTTGACTGAGCCGCTGGTTTTTATAAAGGCAGCCAAATGTCGGTAAATCGTTTTAAATTTTCCGCCACCGGAACACTTCTTTTGATGTTCAATAACCATTGTTCGGCCGCCGCCGCTGGATACACCCACCCAAACAATGGTACCGTCAGCCGGTGCATATACCTGAATTTTTCCTTTGTTGGCACCGCAAGCGGCACTACCGATATCGCTACCGTAGTGATTTCGTGAAGCACCACGGTTACCTAAGCCGTTATATGAACCGGAACAACTGGTCGGATTAGAGTTATAACAGCCTCCGGCTGATGCTTTTTTAACACAGTCTCCACCGATATCATTGCCGTGCGCAGATGTGGTGTAGTGTTTGCCGCTGCGTGCCGGGTAACAATCGTTGGATAGCTGACAACTTTGTGTTTCGCCTTTTTTGCAGGCAGCCCATGCTGAATTGTTCCATGTTGTGCAAACAACCAAGAGCAGAAGAATAATCGTACATATTTTCTTAATACTTATTTTCATAACCATCTTCCTTCTTATTCTCTCTCCACATATTGGTCTGCCAAAGTTGCCTCTGTTTCGGCTCTTTCTCGTCTTTCCGCTTCTTCTCTTAGTTTATCTTTTTCTCTTTGCTCCCACCATTGTGACCATGAACCTGATTTACGTTTTGGATTCGGTTTTATCATTTTGCCAAGGCCGGAAAGTACCCAACCGGCGGCATAAGCCGTTTCATTTTGGGCATCTTTTTTGGTGCGCATAAATAGTTGGCCGGCACGCATAATAACCCGATTGGTTTCGGTCATATTCGGTGCAAGGGCATCTTCATGTGCACGACGTTCATTTCTTTGTTGATTCTTTTTCTCCAAAACGTCAGATAGATTAGCCAGCTGAGTGTAGGTTTTTTTATTCAGCAACTGCAGTGGCGAATTTGCAACAGCCGACATATTCTTCAAAATTGTCCCGGCCGAAAGTGAGTATTCACTGTCGTCGGCATTTTGCATGCCAAGTTTGAATGCATCAATTGCCGACAGCGGAGCATTAGCATCTGGTATATCCAGATTATTATCCGGCTTATTATTAGCGTGTGGCGATATCGAATCTGGATTGAATTGATTAGTTTGTGGCCTCTGATTTGTATCATTCATATGATTATAATTTTGCCGATGGCTCTGATTATCGTTGCGATTTGGAATACTCTGTCTGCTCGTTTCTATGTTTTCTGTATCCGGTTGCTCTGTTTCCGATGTATTTGTATTGCTGTTTTTAGGTGTCGGGGTGAGAGGCGTTGGGGATACCGGCGTTGGTGTGTCACCGGTATTATTAGGAGCACGTCGGCGACTCATATTTTTCAAGCCTTCACCCATTTTAATCAATCCATTGCCGGCTTGGGTGCGGATAATATCGGTTCCTAATGAGGCCAAAGGCAAAGCAACGTGAGTAGCCGCGTTGCCAAAGGCTTGTACAGCCATATGGTGCATCGGACTTTGACCACCGAAAACATTATCCGGGAATATACGATTTAAATAGTCATTTATACTCGACTGAACGAGCAAATAGGCATAAATAAGACAGAAAAGAATAATTAAAGTATTGGTACCGGAAAGAGCAAATTGTTCGGCAATTTGTGTGCTGCTGGCATCATTGATGGCACGTGCAAATTCGGCATCATTTACACCGTGTAAGACACTGTTTTTAATTAATTCTATGCCATATGAAATGCCGATTGAAACCAGTACGAAAAGCATCGAATTGCGAATGATAATGGAAAAGTTTTCACTTAGTTTACCACGTGTCGGCTGAAATGGCCAAAGGGCGATACTGATTGGCAGCATCAATAAAGCAAAACCGATCTTAAATGCAATATCAACAAAGAATAAACCGATACTAACCGTTATAAAGAAAGCGGACAGATAAATAGCCAAACCGGTTAACCAGTATGGAATATTAACCATTTTGAAAACTTTCAAATCAATCTGATTGGTGTGGGAGGCATAACACATTAAACCTTGACCGATAACATATAGTCTGCCGAGAGAAACATAAATTGTGCGCATCATTTCGGACATGCGTGATAAAATATCGGTATTAAAAAGATTCGGCGGTGTTGTGACAGTGTCATTAGCTTGAGTTTTAGCCTGTTTGCAAGCGGCAACATATTCTTGATCATTGAAGGTCAAATCAACGAATGTGCCATCATTGTAGCCACCGCCATAACCCCCACCTTCGCCGGTACCGTCACCACCGGCTTCAACAGAACCTTGACCGTTTGTATATTTCCCTGTAACTTTTCCCTGTGAAAAGGTATGACCGTTAACTTTCATCGCTCCCATTTGAATACCTTTGAAAAAGCAATGTTGTCCGTGCGAAACACCTTGAATTTTAGATGCTCCCCAGAAGGTCATATTTGGACTCGTGCACGTACGATAATGTGTTGCGCCATGCGTTAAGTCCGGTAGTTGTCCGGCTAAGGCTTGTTGGGCAATATTCAAACATCTTTTCCAAGCGACACCTTCCGAGCCACGCATTCTGATGTGCTTTAAAATATCTTGATCGGTCATTTGCGCGTTTAAATAGGTCTCGCTACCGGAAAATTGTGCTTTGGCGGTTAAAATATCACCTAATTCCAGTTGGTAACCTTCTTTATTGCCGCGTTCAAACATATCCAAACGATTCATAATAACATTGGCCACCTGTTTAATTTCCATATCTGAACCACCACGAATTTCATGCCATAAGACGGTGGCAAGCATATAAAGGTTGCTTCCTTTATAGCGACCGGCGATAGCCTGCTGAACACCAAAGCTCACCAGTATTGTGAATAAGATTAGAAATATTGTCAGATACTTTTTCATGATGCACCCCCAAGGGTAGCTTCATCCATCATGCCATTAAGTATTGTTTGTCCGTAATCTATACCAAACAGCATAACCGGATCGAGGAAAAACTCTGTTAAAAGGGGAATGCCTTGTCTTACGGCCAAGGTTGCAAGCAAAACTTTAAATCCCATCAGTAAAATATCTTGTAACATTTTTCCCGGTTTTATAGGCGCTAACGAGCTAACTTGTTGCAAAACATAATAAGCCAACCAAATCAAAAAACCGTAGTATAAAATCAGGCGTCCCAAGGTTTCAACAATATTCATAACATTGGCAACGGCTTCCAAATAGGCGGCAGTCATCGTGCTGACAATATTGCAATACCAACAGCCTTTTGAATCGGTATTATCCATATATTGTTTCTTCAAAGTGTCAATGGAACAAGTATCTCCTTCAACGACAACATTAACCACGTATCCGCTCTGTCCGTTTCCTTGTCCCATTTCTTCAGCCCTAATGGCAGCAACTGCAGCAGCTTGTTCGGCCATGGAGGGATCTGAAACCTTGACGGTTATTTGTGTCGGTTTTCTTCCCATTTCATCATCAGCCAGATCTTTAGCTGCTTTCAAATCGCTACTGCTATCATACGTTCCGTTATTGGCGTCAATATAAAAATCGTCATCAATACCGGCCATTGCTGAAGAACTGAAAAACATTATGATGAAAGAAAAAATAATGTTCAGCAAAATACAAGATTTTATTTTTGGTTTTGATATTTTAAGAAATTTTTTCATCGGCGGCCTCACTATCATTCTTCATCATTGTCACGACCGGCCAAGTTATTTATTTTGTTTCTTACTTTTTCATATTGAGCTTGGATTTTACGAACACGTGCCGACAGTTTATAGGCCGTACTCCAAGCCGCGGATGCGCCCATTGTTAGTGCGGCTAAAGCAATTCCACCGGCCCACTGAACAACCGATTTAACATTTTTAGCAAACCCCGTTTCGCCACCATATCCGCTGATATGTCCGGCTAATTTAACGGCTAAACCACAAGATTGTTTTATGACAAATGCCATAAAGAGTAACGACAGTGCCACTACACCGAAATCCATATACTGTTTGGGGTCACCGTATGGTACACGCATATTTTTATCAATCAATAGTTTTTCCATTGCAAACACTGTCATT
Source organism: uncultured Rhodospirillaceae bacterium (assembly GCA_900320035.1). GTDB lineage: Bacteria > Pseudomonadota > Alphaproteobacteria > RF32 > CAG-239 > RUG410. The sequence continues at coordinate 5,209 of ONQU01000077.1, forward strand.
GTGACAATAATGCCCAAGCAAAACATGATAGAGGCAGAACTCAAGATAATTTGCAGACCTTTGATAGACCATTTTCGCGTTTGTTCGAAAGGATAAAACATAATTAAAAACGGTAAAATAATAACCATCATATTTAAGCGGAAAATACTATCGATTAAATATAGTGCGAAACCGACATTGGTCAGGAAAAAAATGCCCATTACAAAAAATCCGGAGACAACTGCTGTCAATTGCGCTTTTCCCATAAGTCGAAGCCCGATATCCCAACCTATAGACAAGCGGTCACTGATAACGCAGGCCATGCAACTCATTAATTCCAATGGTTCGGTTGGAAAACCGTTATTGACCGTCATTTGAACATTGACGGCGTCGCTGAATCTACAGGAACCGACTTTATGCACAAAGGCTTCGCAGAGCTGCTCTCCGTGTCCGATAAAACCAAACAGTTTAATTGCAGCGGTTTGTGCCTCCGGAGATTTACCCAACTGCTCCATAATTAAGCTCGTAAACTCTAAAATAGTCACATATATCGGAAAAATAAAAGTATTGACCGCGTAAAGAATATTATCCGGTGTGGAGGCCAATATGCCGCAAATGGTGCAGATGGCTGCTTTGCGTATCACTTTAGTCCAAAATTCGCCGGTAGATTCCGGCGTGGTGGATGATACATGTTTCAAAATCTGAAATGCCATCCAAATCGTAAAAGCAAGAATTACCAAAGACAATAAATTTTCGCTGGTAAGAGTTTTATAAACATCGGTTGTCATCTCACCGATATTTGTGTACATTACTCTTAGTATTGAACCTTGTAAACAGGAGTGATGCGCAGCAGTAATATCTTCCATACTTTCAATTTCGGAAAGATAAGCTTTATTGTTTTCGTCATACTTGATTTCTTTGTTGTATAAAATTGTTCCTTGCCCGTTGCCGCCGGTGTTCTCTTTGCAGGCAGAAAGCAAAAAACAAGCGCACAGGATTAAGCAAAGAATTTTGCATATATTTGATAGCTTTATCTTTCCCATTTGCCTTATCCTAGTCCTTGCGCATTTATCCCAATAATCTATTTTTATTGTAACATGAATTTTAGAAAATAAATATTACAATATGGTTAAATTTACACGCTTACTCATTCGTTTGACCTTCGCCAAAAGTATGCCATTTACGCGTGATGTTTTGGTTTTCGTCATAACTGGTATGATGTCCGCCGGTATGAATGTTCCCCTTTCCTTCATAGGCAATATTGCCATTAGCGTGGTAATTTGTCGTCTGAAAATCACCATTGCCTTTTTCTACGGTTTTTTGAACCAATTTTCCGTTATCATATTTTCTTTCCATCTTATCTTTTGTTTTTTCACTGTATAATCCCTCACTTTTTAATGTTTTACCGTCCTCTTCATAGGTTCGCCAACGGCGCGTGCCGCTTTTATCAACGGTTTGATGTGTTTCCAAATTGCCGTTTTCATTATAGCTTTTGTATTCCACTTCTTTGCCGTTTTTATCTTTTTTACTTTCCGAAGTTAAACGACCATCTTCAGCAAATTCTTTTCGATGCGTATTGCCATTTTCATCAACCGTTTCGGTAAATTTAGGTTGACCGTTGTTATAAACGGAATCTTCCTTATCATCGGTTGGTTGTGTCGTTTTATGGTTTCTTTGATCTGTTTCCGGCGTATCAACATCGTTATGGGTATCCGGATTTTGCGAACGGCTGCTTTCCGGCGTGTCAATCGGAGTATTCTCATCCTCTTCCGGTAAACCCGAACCGGTCAGCCGTTCCGGTCGACCAAGCAGAGAATCTCTGGTATTACGATATTTTTTGCTTACCCAGCGTCCAGCATCGGTGTTAGCTATTTTTTTGCCAACACGCTTGGCGGTGGCACCGGCAAGATGTAAACCGGCACCGCCGACACCTGTAGCCAACTTAGTGCCGGCAGAGTAGGCCATGCCACCCATTTTTCCGCCAATGCTTGATCCGGCTCCCGAGGAGAATTTAGAGGCAGCACTGTTTGTTATCTGAATAAGCTTCATTGATATTATACAGCAGACAACAAGACAGAGCAATGTTGCACTATCGAGATTGACAAGTTTTTTCAGTTTTTCGGCATTGATATCAATATTATTTAAATCTGATATCAGTGCTGCCGGTTCAATGTTATTATTACCGGCATAGAGGGCAAAATTAACCAACTCCACACCTAACATAATCACAATACCCATGAGCACAAAGTTGAAAAACGTGTTCATAATGATTTTAATACCAGTAAATGTATAACGTTGTGTCATTTTGAAAGGCCAACAAGCGATGAACATTGGTACCAGAGCACAAATCATACCTAATTGCACGGTGCAATCGACAAGATAAAAAGCAACAGATAACCAAATCATCAGGCCAAATACATAGTTTATGGCTCCAGCTATCCACATGCCTAAGTCAGGATTCCAATTGCCGTTGTTTTCCCAACCATGGCACATCAATGATTTACCGATTGCCGGCAGTTGCAATGCGCTGTTGTTAAAACAGCGAACAGTTTCATAAATATTACTCAATATTGATGAATCTAATTCGTTACCTTCAATTGAGCCGAAAGTCATGGTGCTGTCATTTAATTTACAAGTGGCAGTTTCAGAATCATTTTTTCCCATTCTGACAAATTCTTCGCCCATTTCAATGCCACCTTTGATAACCGGGGAAATAAAATAGCCGTATACATAAGTTGAATTTTGTAACATAATCAGAACAATTGCGACTTTTAAGCCTAACGTAAGGAGTGTTTTTAAATAGGACTTAGTGCTGGCACCGCCCATACTGGCAACAAGTTTTAGAGTTTCAATAGCAATAAAGGCTAAGAAAAACGCAATGACGACACCACATAATGGCTTAGCCAAATTTATCCAAGCGATGTGAGCAATTTTGCTGTCTGTGTTGAGGATAACTTCAAAAATCGGGCATAACGGACAAGATGATAATTCCGCGAGATATTCCGTAAACAGTTTACACCCGTCTTTGGCTTTTTTAGGTTCGGAACTTTGCGTGGTGAAAGACACACATTCTTTATTGTCGGCATTTTCGGAACAAATACAAGTACGCGGAACCTTGTAGCCGCCGGCACGTCCTAATAAGGCAGATGTCGTAATTCGCGATTTATTGAAATTTTGCAAAGCGGCATTTGCTTGTTGTGCCAGGGCAGAACATTCTTTTGATTGTGGTGTTTCGGCGGACCAAACAACGCCGGTATACTGGTAAGCCGATGGATCATTGATTAAGGCGATGGCCGTTTCTTGACTTTTGCTGTTAGCGGCGGCAATTGTATCGTAGCTCCAATAAACCGGTGTGCCGGTTTTAAGGTTTGAATTACAGTTGGTAATATATTGCTTAACGATTTTGTTGTAATTATCAAGCAAAGTTTTTGCGTTCTTTAAGCCATCCTCGGCAGCTTTATCCAAATCTTGTTCAATTTTTGCAAGTTCCTCGGCTGAGCACGGGCGAGCATCGGAATTTTTATTTCCTTTGGCTTGCACCGACAAAGGAAAGGCCAGAAATAATGCCCATAATACCAAAACACAGAATTTATACGGATGTTTCATCATCTTTTTTCTCCTGGGTTTCAGTTGTTACTTTTTTTGTATCTGTTGATCCGGGTATGCCGATAAAATATAATGCACAGCCGATAACGATTATCAGACAGACAATTGAAACGTATAAGATAATTCTATTGTCAAATAAACTCAAAATATTAAATTTAAGAGCCGTGAAAACAACAATGAACATTAATATTGAAATAAAAACCGATTTCATGACTTTATCCTATCCCTCACTGCTTTCACTTGCCGAACTTTCTTGAGAATCGTTGTTTGTTTCATCATTTTTTGCATCTTCGCCATTATCTTTGTTATCATTGTTATCTTTATCGTCTTTATCGTCTTTATCATCTTTATCATCTTTATCATCTTTATCATCATTTTCTGCCTTATCTTTTCCCTTTGATAAAGAAGATTTTGCCATCGTAGCGACTGAAGCAGCGGCGGCAGTTGCCGTTTTAGTGACATATTTACCGGCAGTTCCGGCAATACCCGCTCCAATACTGATACCCAAACCGCCGGATAGTTTATTGGTGATATTTTGAATTTCGCCGCTGATTTTCAGAGCAATCAGACAGCAAATAACAAGCATAACCATTTGCATGCCGCCAAATTCAATTTCATCCATAATCAGCTGCGCATTTTGGCTATTCAGAACTGCGGAAAGCGATTCTTGCGACAAACCTGTTGATAAGGCTTGTACAATGATTTCCGCGGTAATGCTGATGATAATTCCCATAACGACGAGATTGAAAAACGTATTTAAGAAAATATCCCAACCTTGCTTTGTATAACCTCGCGTTATTTTGAAAGGCCAACAGGCAACAAAAAACGGCGCCATAGCGCAAACAATGCCCAACTGTAAAGCACAGTCAAGCATATAAAAACCAACAGCCAAAGCAATAGCCATGCCAAACAAATAGAGAACAATTCCTTCTATCCACATTTGCAGGCGCATGAAAATTTTTTTACTGAAAGCTTCATTTGCAATTTTGATATCACGCCAAGAATTACATATCAAAGAGCGACCGATTGCCGGTACCAACGATGCCGATTCATTGAAAGCAACTGCGGCACCAACGGTGTTTTGCAGAACACCGGCCTGCAAATAGGTGTTTTCCGTTTTAAATTCAAATTTACTGCCATATTTCTTAATATCGGCTTCGTGGTTTCCTGACAATGTAATACCAAACTCAATACCGCCGTCAATAAACGGTCCGATAATGGTGCCATAAATAAAAGTAGGTGTTGAAAGCAGTATGAGAGCAACGGCAACCTTGAATCCTTGTGTTGTTAAATTGGTCAAATATTGGCTGAGTTTTTGTTCTACCGGTGTGGATATCGCTAAAAGCGTAATATAACCGATATAGATTCCGAAAGCAATGCCGAGCAGTTTTTTCAGCGATGGTGCCAAAGCATCATAGGCTTTTTGCGCAACATCTTGAACGGCTCGCAAAATAGTTTGAAAGATTTTGCAGACCAAACAATTTTTTCCATCTTCGCCGGTCATTTGTGCTACATATTCTTCAACCGTAGGACATTCATTCATATTATTTTCGATAAAATCAGGATCGATAGCGACACAATCTTTAATTTTATCGGTTTTTTCTTCTTTATTATCAACTTTTCTGGTTTGACAGGTACAATGCACTTCCAAATTACCGGATAAAACATCCAGGAGATTATGGGCCTTTTTACGCTTGGCAATCATATCATCGCGTTGAGTGGCCGTTCTTTCCATATCAAGCATGCATTTTTCCGATTGTGCCAATAGTCCCTCAACTTGTTCACCAAAAGACCCTTTCCCGTTGGAACAGCTGTCGCGAGTGCAGGAAAAAGCTGATACGGCACCGGAGCGTGCTAATAATTCGGTAACAGCACCACCGGTCATACTGGCGGCCTTTTGTATGTAACACATTGGGTCTAATCCACAATTAACCTGACTCTCACTAATTCCAAGTGCCTCAGACCAAGTGCGTGTGAATTCGCGACCATCAGCAACATCAATTTGATAACAGGTAAAGGAACCTTTATTATCTGTCATTACCGCATATTTACAATCTACTTTATTTCCAAACATTTCTTCCAACAGTTCCGAGGTTGACTCGTCTATTACAAAAGCTTCGCCTTTTTTGGCGGTCTGTGACCACTCAACCATTCTGCTTCCTTGCTTATTACCCATTGTGCTGCGGCCGAGTAAATTTCGTATATCAATGCCGGCATAGGTTAATTTTTTTTCAAAATCATTTAATATATTGGTTGCAGTAGGACTGTGCTGATAAATTTTATCAACTTCGGTGGCTCCGGCGTGAGCAGTCTCTGTAAAGGCTAAATCAAAACGTTTAGCATCATCAGATAATCCTCCAAAATCAGAATTAGCCTCAAATAGTCTGTTATTTAAATAGTGGCAAGAACCTTTTTCATCATTAAAATACTTCATTACATAAGAGTTAAATTTTGCCAGTGCCAAATTTGCTTCCGTTAGTGCTTTGTAAGCCCCTTTTGCCATTTCCTGCTTGGCATTTTCATCAAGTTTACATTCACCATCTGTCGTTACAATATTGTGGATAGAATTAGGTGTTAATCTCCGCTGTCGGTTTTCTTCTTGAGTTTGTCCGAGCATATATCCTGCTCCCTGAAGTTGTGCAGAAGCTAAATCAATACATCCCAACATAACAATGCTGAGAATTGTAAATAACTTCCATATCAGACGAGGCCAAACCATAAATTAGTCCCTTTAAAGCCATAATATATCTATGGCAATTATAACACAAATTTTTTAAAAAAAATATTACAATATGGTTAAATATTCGTAAGTTTTGCAAAAAAGTTCATTCGGTTGGAGCGTCGTCGTTATCATCAATAAAATCACCGGTTGTGAGATACTGTAAACAATTCAAAAACAAATCACGATTTTCCAGAGGGAAAAAAGTCGAATCGGTGATATATTTAATCTTATCGGCATAAGATTGCTCACTCGGCGGTGTTAAAAACGGAAAACTTTCAAAACGAGCCAATAATTTTTTAGTCAGCTTATGTATTGTTGACGGGCAAAAAATAATACCATGCGGAACACCTTGTGGTAGTTTGGGAATACTCAACGCTTGTCTGGTTTTTATTTCTGTCAGCATCGGACCGAATAAACGGCGGCAAAAGCGGCGAGTGTCCAAAAGTTCGGCTAAATCGCTGCCGGAGTTTATCGGATTTATATCAACAACGCCGGCAACGTTATAAAGATGGTAATTATTGTTGCTGTTTAATAATTTGCGCGTTATCAGACAAGCTGCACCAACATTGATAAAATAAAGATTATTTTTAATTTCAATATTTTGCAAAAACTGTGTCAATAACTGAACATGCGCCGCGATATTTTTATGCAGTGATGCATAATTTACCGCAATAATGTTTTTATTACTTTCTTTAAGCGAATCGGCCAAATATTGCACCGAATTTCTTGTTCGCGCGAAATCGTGCAAAATAATGACCGTGTCATCGTAAGGCCGGTCTATCTCACAGGCATGTATATACTTTAATAAAGCGTTTTGACACTTACTGAACGAGCCGGAATCGCGACGTATATCATAAGGATCAAGCAATCTGTATTTCCGTGCCTTAATATGGCGCTGAATTCTCCAATCTTGATAGTTATAAATATCCTCCCAACGGAATCGGCCGCCGAGAGTAAAAAAATCAAATTTCATTTTTATCTCCACGCGAATCTAACCGAATCTTCGATAAAATAAATTAAAAAAAAATTAACATTCTGATTTATTGTTATTTTTTTGTGGTTGAAAAGATGTAGGGTGGAAAAATCAGATATTTATTTTTGGGAACTAAAATGAAATAAAAAATAATTTTCACCAAGAAAATTAAAAAATAAAATATTGAAAAATCAATAAGTTGGTATTTTTTTGAAAAATAATTTAAAAAAAATAAAAAAAGGTATTGACAATAAAAAATGAATAACATATAAAGCAAACCGCTGACCGCGAGGTTGGTAGTTATAAGAAATCGTTGAGAAGAAGAAAAGAGGATATGCGGACGGTATATGTAAGAATATAAAGTCTAGCA
>ONQU01000089.1 GCA_900320035.1 uncultured Rhodospirillaceae bacterium
AAAACATGACGCAAATTACACAGAAGTTGGATAAGGCTTTAGATAGAAACACCGGAGAAGCTTCAAAATCAATGAAAAGTTTTAATGCCGCTATGGAAGAAATCAGTAAGACCAGTCGCTCAATTAAGAATTTGACCGACTATTTGGAGCGCCATCCGGAAGCTCTGCTCAGAGGAAAGGAAAAGTAAAATGAAGAAAATATTGTTGGGATTATTTTTGTTTTTAAGTGCCTGCAGTTGGCGCACGCCGGATTCAACCTTTTATATGATGAACAGCGATGATTTAGAGTCGTTATCAAATCGCAAAATGAATGTGGCGGTAGCACAAGTAAAAGTTCCGGACTTATTGGATCGACCACAAATGGTGATTTATGAAAAAGGCAGCGATGTGGTTAAAATTGAAGAATTTAACCGTTGGGGTGAAGCTTTTCCTGATGTTGTGCAAGCTACGGTAACCAATGATTTAATGACGCTATTACCGAATTCCTTTGTTAAACGCACTTATTTTGACAGTGGTAATATGAATTATAGTGTTAACATTGAAATCAATAAGATGACGGCTTATCGGGGAGATAAGGTTGTGTTAAGTGCGTGGTGGAATATTACCAATGCTGGTGGTCGTGTGCTCAAACGCGGCCAAGAAAACTTTGAGAGAAAAGTTGCCGGAAATTCCATTCAAGATTTAGTTGACGCCCAAGCACAAGTTATCCATTTGTTGTCTCAAGCCATTGCTAAAGCATTGATAAAATAAGTTTGACGGATATTTCTATCGGCTCAAAATATTTTTGCTTGACATTGCTTTGTTAATAGAACTAAAATAGAACAAATTTTAGGGGAAAAGTGATGCTCACGCAAAAACAATACAATCTTTTAATGTTTATCAATAAAGTCAATCGCGAAAAAGGGCAATGTCCATCTTTCGATGAGATGAAAGAAGCGATTGGTTTAAAATCAAAGTCAGGGATTCATGCGCTAATCAGCTCGTTGGAAGAACGTAATTTTATCCGCCGGATTCCGCATAAAGCGCGGGCTTTAGAAGTGGTGCGGATGCCGCGGTTTAAGCCGCAGGCCGTTATGGAAGAAGAAAAAAAACGTGAGCAAGCGCTGCAAAATGCCAGTGCGGTTATTCCGCTGTATGGCAAAATTGCCGCCGGTACACCAATCGAGGCGATTGCCGATGAGACGCAGACCGTAGCGGTGCCGTTTAATATGGTGGCTTTGGGGCAATATTACGCCTTAAAAATAGAAGGTGATTCGATGATTGAGGCCGGTATTATGGACGGTGATACGGCGATTATTCGCAAACAAGAGCAGGCTGATAACGGTAAAATAGTGGTGGCACTTGTCGATGATAGTGAGGCGACACTGAAAATTTTGCAAAAGGATAATTCTTTGGTGCATTTAATTCCTTGTAATAAGGATTATCAAACACGAACTTTGCCGGCCGAAAGGGTGAAAATCCAAGGTGTTTTGTCAGGAATTATACGTCAATATTCATAAAATAACAAGGGGAGAATATCTGATGCCGCATAAAAATTTTGAAAGAACAAAAAACACAACACTTATGTATGCAATTTTAATGGTGTTCATTTGTATTGCCTATTTTTTATACAATAAAATTTCGACACGTACGAATATCAATCGGACAATAGATGACATGGCATGGATGGCTCAGAAAATTACCGATGATACACCTAACCATAACTATAGTGAATTAGACATTGATGTTGCCGTGTTGGCAGAATATATACCGTTTGACCTCAATATAAAAGAAAAAGGTGATGGTTATACGGTTAAAAACAGGTTTGGTGGTGAAATGCACATTTATGGAGCGGTTGCCGATAAAGATGAGCAAGTTGCTTATTTAAGCCTTAACAAAAATCAAAGGCTGCATGATCGTGGAATTGTCGGTGGAAGTGCCTATATCATTTCGTTAAGCGGCCTCAATCGACGAGTCTGTCGAGTGTTGGCACAAACGGATTGGAAAGCACGAATTCCTAATTTTTTGGGTTTGGAAGCCACAAATGTAACCAAACCATATTATACCCCTTTGACTTTAAATTTTGAGATACTTAAAGATAATAGAGGGATTAAACGCAAAACCGAAGAAGGTGGTATAGCGTCTCATTTTTCGTTAACCAAGGAAGAAGCTCGGAAAGCTTGTGGTTGTTTCTGGCACAGCTGTTCAATCGCCTTAAAATTTTTATAAATTGTGCGAAAAATATCTATTTGTTCATATCTTTTTAATATTTTGCAGATATATTTGCACTGATCTGATTATAGATAATGGAGAAAATAAAAATGGCAAAAAAAGAGACAAAAGCTCTAAAACTCGGAGTTATTAATATACAGGCTGTTGTTGCGCAATCGCCGGCTGTTATTGCTTTGCGCGATGAAGAACAAGCAAAGCGGGCATCTCTGCAAGATTGGGTGAATGCACGTAATGTTGAGATAGCAGCAGCTGAAGAAGCAAACAAAGCAGAGCTTACACAAAAATATCAAGCTGAATTAAATGAACGTCAAAAGGCTATGCAGGCAGATTATGCCAAACGCGTACAAGAAATCGACGCTGATTTAAATAAGTTAATTGCAGCAGAGGCAAAAAAAGAAGAATTGGATTATGTTTTTAACGTAGGCTCTATTATTTTTGGTGGAAAAGACATAACACCGGAAATTTTGGAAGCAATTAAAAAATAATATAAGGAATATAAATATGATTAAGAATATGATGAAAAAAACAGATAACAAAAAAAAGAACATTAAAGAAACGAATACAACAACGGAAACCGAAGGTAAAGCGGCAATGACCTCTGAAACAACGTCTTCATCTTTGAGTAGTGCTAAAATTGCTATTGTTGATGTTCAAGCTTTGGTTAATCAGACACCGTCGGTTTGGGCACTGCGTTCTGAACAACAACAGAATGCTTCGATTATTCAAAACTGGATTAACGGTGTGAACAGTCAATTAAATCAAATTGCTGACCAAAACACTCGTCAAGCAACAGCTCAGCAATATCAAATTGAACTCAACAAACGTCAACAGATGTTGCAAAATGAATATGCTTTGAAGATTCAAGCGATTGATGCAGAACTTTCAAAGTTGGTATCAGATGTTGCTACTGAAAAGAAATTGGACTATGTTTTTGCTAAGGGAACAGTTGTTTTCGGCGGCACAGACATTACATCTGATGTGGCAAAATTGATAAAGAAATAAGAGTTTTTATCATAACTCCTCCAGACTCGCCATCTACACAAGATGGCGGGTTTTTGTTTAGAGATGATATGGTATAATTTTTTAGCTGGACAAGTGCCGTAACATTTTATATGCTAATCTCAATATCACAATGGGAG
>ONQU01000098.1 GCA_900320035.1 uncultured Rhodospirillaceae bacterium
TCATTTTTATGTTCCTTTTTATATAAATTTCAATATTACATTTTTATCAATAGAGTTTAATACACTCTTCTGGGCAGGTGAGAGTTCTAATTGAACCAATTTAAACTTCTTTATATTTCCAATGTCGTCAATCATTTGCATTAAATCAGCAAGCATATCTATAGTCGCGTCAATCTCTACCAGAAATTGCTCTGTAAGCTGTAAATCTCCTGAAAAATGCGCTTTGGCTATTTTAGGAACTATGCAATCAGGATGGAAATCTTTTGCCGTGCAAAGTGTTTTGAGAATATTATTACGATCTTCTATTCTTGCGCTAACCATCGTTATATAACTCTTTATTGCACCAAGAATTAAAGGAAAATTAGGCACATATTCTGTACAATTTTTGTATTGACTGATATCAACATAATTGAATACATATTTAACATATAACAAACTAAAAAACTTACTTTTTTCGTCTGCAGATGTATTTTCATACGTTTTCTTTTGAGCATTTAGAATGTAAATAACCCTCTCTCTTAAACCAATGAAACTAGCTATAGTTCCGTAGGTCATAGATTTTAGAAAGTTCAAATTATCGCGTAATGCGTTTTTTTCTTTTCTTTCTTCAGCTCTTTCCGCACCAAAAAACCAAGTAAAAAAAGCGATTGCAACTGGTATCAATATTGCTCCAGCTGCTGGAAGCCATATATCTCTGAACCAATCATAAAGTGTGTGTTCTACAGACATATCCATTATTAACTCTTCCTTTATCTTGCCTCATAATCTCTGACCAGTTTTTCAAACGTGCGGTCTATGGTTACGGTGTTATCCGGTATTAGTAGGTAATGCCATGCTTTACCGTTATGCTTTTTCTCAAAGTCTGTAGCGATTTCACACCATTTCAGCGCCGCATTCTTCTTGGCTTGGACAGTCTTATCCGTTATTTGGTTGTAGGCCTTGGTTTCAATCATATACTTGGCATCCACGGCTTCCACAATAAAGTCAGGGCAATAATCATGCAACTGATGTTCATCATCTGGATATTTAATTTTGAATATTTCTCTGGCGCGATCATTGCTCGGCTTAAACCATTTCAGAACAATATTAGCATTTTCCAGAATTTCACAAAGGTCTTTTTCTGTTGATGAATCAAACTTTTGCTTATCAAACAGGCATTTCTTAAAGCCGGTAAATATCATGTTTTTGATTTTGGACTTATCGTGAACAGAAGCACGATAATCAAGTTCTTCTTGTCCTTCCTTTGCAATTAACTTATAAGATTCCGATGTTTGCGCACCATAGTCGTTATCTGTCTGGACTTTTAATGTCATCGGTGCAGGACGAACGTGTGCCTTCATTTGCAACATTATCTTATGGGCAATATCGGCACCGTCAAAGAACAAAATTTTGCGTGTATTTTCTTCGCTACCCGAATAAGAGTTAATATAATCAATGACTTGTCTGACCAGTTTTTGAATTAAGTCAGCATTTTCCTGATATGAAATGATTGTTTCTTCCACGAGCGGAACCAATAAATAGTGCGTAATGTCTTCATAACGATCAAAAAATTCCGCACGCACTTCTTTGCGCTGATTTCCGATTATATCCTGAATAATCATTCTTTGCGATTCCGGTGTATAACCATCAAAATCAGCAGTATCTATGTCAAAATCATCAAAAGTAAAACTGCCTTCTTGAACATACCCCATAATGATTCTCGGAATATTGATTGTCAGTTTCACGAAGAGTTCCGTAAAGTTTTCAACCGATTGTTCAACATCAATCTGAGGTTCCAACGAAAGTTCCGAATTTTCAAGTGCTATATTTTGTAGCTTTTGCTTAGTGGCTTCCGCAATTTTCTCTTGATTATCCTTATTTTTCAATTCTTCCGGATTGCTAACATAACGGCTTCTTTCCGCAATGGCTTCTCTTATGGCATCGGTAATCTTTTTGTTATTTTCGTTGGTAAATACCGGCAAACTCTTTTGTTCCGGCTGCGGTTTAGGTACAATTACGCCGCCTTTCTGCACGATTTCATCAATTTTACTGGTGCTGGTTGTTACTGTTTTGCCAACCAAACCATTTTCGCTATTATCAATATATTCCTGCTGAAATTCAAAGGATTCATCGCGTGCCGCTTTAATAATATCATTAAATTTATCGTGCGCAACGACGTGCAGGCGGTCAATAGCGTCCTCACCAGTTAATTCACCAAAAGGTAAGCGTAAGCCACGGCCGATTGATTGTTCTACCAAAATTTTTGAATCTGCCGTGCGGAGCGGTACAATTGTATAAAGGTTATTTACGTCCCAACCTTCTCCAAGCATATTAACGTGTATCACAATTTCAGTCGGCTCATCAGTTTGCTCAATTTGGAGCAAACGCTGTAACATCTCATCTTTTAGTTCGCCGTTCTGTTTTGAATTAACGATAATTACCTTATCTTTGTAGCGTCCTTCCTCAAAATCGTCACTCTTTATCTTGGCTTCAATGGCTTCGGCATGAGCAATGTCCTTAGCTATTATCATTATGAACGGCTTTACCAAACGAGCCTTTTTATTATCGGCATAGACTTGAAGCTCTGCTTTTAAGCTTTCGTGAACCTTTATACCATCTTTTATTTTCAGTTCTTCCAAAGTATCTTCGTCATACTGATTTTTATTAAAATTCGTCCGTCCGACAATCGCAGGTTTCTTAACATATCCATCCGTAATAGCGCGTGCGAGGTTATACTCATACGCAATATTTCTGAACGGTTTGCCTTTTGCACCAGTTGATTTAGCAGTTGCCGTAAGTTCAATACCTAATACCGGATTTAATTCGTTAATAGCGGCCATACCAGCATTTGCGCGATAACGGTGCGCTTCATCCATAATCAGCACCAAATCCTTCAGTCCGGAAAGATAATCAAAGTATGATTGTCCCAAATACTCGGCCATACGGCGAACACGAGGCATACCACGAGCATCTTTATCCGAATCAATTTTAGAAATGTTGAAAATATTGATACGCAGACGATCATCATTCGGATTATCAAATAACCCGCCAACTTGATCGTAATCATCACCGGTAATAATTTGCGGCGTTCCCACTTGTTCATTAAGTCCCGGAAAGACATATTTTGGCGTATTTGGCGTAAAATCAGTCTTTAATTTGTTATAAATTGTTAAATTTGGCGCCAAAACCATAAAATTTTTGATTTTATAAACATCATGAAGATACGCAATCATCGCCCCCATTAATCGTGTTTTGCCTACACCGGTTGCGATTGCAAAACAAATACAAGGAAACGCACGTTCAAAATCCTTAACCGACGGACAAACTTCTTGGATGAGCTTCAAAGCCTCAGTAGTGTCCATATTTTTAGCCAAGGTTATCTTTTCCAAGATTTGTACCAAAATATCCAAGCTGTCTACTTGTGGTTTTCGCAAAGAAAGCGCTTGATTAATCCTACGTTGTGTATCGTTCATTTCTATACCTTTTAGTATGTTTTCAATAATAAGGTATTCTATAAGAGATGTTTGATACTTGCAAGCGTTTGAGTCATTGAATCACAAGTTTATTTTTGATATTTTCTGCTGTTTTGCCACTTTCTGACATCAATAAAAAATCTCCGGCAATCATAACAACTGCCGGAGGGGTGTAAAAATTATCTGAGATACAAAGATGTATCAAACATATTTATCTCTCAAATAATCTGTTTTCGCGCGTTTTAAGGGGCGGAATAACGCTTTTTAAGGTTCGCCGCACCACCTTAACAATCGCCGAACATTTCTTTATAAACCTTTTGAGACAGTTCTATCAGCTTATCGCCATCAATACCCAATTGCGCCAAAATGTTCTTTAACACGGCAATCGCTTGGTTATCGCTCTTGATTTGGTTGTCTTTCTGCTCAATCTTGTTTTTTAACTGCTCAATTTCTATCTTCATCAGCTCAATTTGTTGCTCAGCATCCTCATATTCTTGCTTATAATGGGCGACTTGTTTACGCAAATATGCCTTATCGTAATTGCTTAAATCGCCGACAACCGACAGATATTTCTTGCCGGTATATTGCAAATAGCGCTTATTTCCTTCCATTGTTCGGGTTAAATACCCCAAACGCACAAGTCTGTTGACCATATTTTTAACCGAAGTTGTTTGTAGTCCAATGCTGTCCCCGAGATATTCGTTACTCCCGAAAAATCTGTGCTTCTCATTGCTTCTGAATTTAATAAAATCTAAAATTTGGCGCTCAGCCACGGTTATTTCACTTTTTTTTGACATCTTAATACCTCATAATTAATTTTTACAAAGGTATTTATTTTTAAAATGAGGCAAATTTTCATTTGAGCAAAAATGAGCTGGGAATCAAATAATGCCGGAATTCTGATTTCGGAATTAAATAATGCCGCTAATGCCAAAAATGAAATCAAATAATGTCGGTGCGGAATTAAATAATGCCTGTGTCGGAATCAAATAATGCCGCTTCGGGAACTAAATAATGTCGGGGTGATTTCCTGAAATCCTTATCCGGTCGGGCTTTCAAGGCAGTTTTTTCTTCCTATAATATAGTATAAAATATAATCTAAAGAAGAGCTATTATATAATACTTTTTTGTTTGAAATTATAGCCGGGTTTATATTGATCCCGGGGAAAATAGAGAAGCTAATATAAATCCAGACCAGAAAAAGAAAAAGTTGCGCTAAAAGAAAAAGAGGTAACTGGCATAGTGAATAAAAAACCGAGTGGTTAAACTCGGCTTGGTGATACATTCGGAGCAAAATAATTCCTGCAATTATATTTATCAGTCGGCAGTTCGTTTTATTTCCGGCAAAATTACACCTAATCCGGATAAATAATTATGATACAATAATTAAGGAGCAAATTATGATTAAAAAGAAAATTAAATCTGCAAATACGCGCAAAATAGATGAATTAAACACGGCGATTGTATGCAACGACTTTAATGCCATGCACGAGATATTGATTACGGATATAGATGTGAATGTGCCGGATTCACATGGCGTCTTTCCGGCAATGTATGCTGTGGAATACGGCAACGCCAACGCTTTGATATCACTCATCAGACATGGTGCAAACGTTAATGTGATATACAAGCAAACCGGATATTCGCTTTTAATGAAGGCATTATCGCAAAAACCAATCCCAAACCGCTATCTGATAATAGTTTTGCTCGTCAAAAACGGTTGTGACGTGAACATAATCGGTCATGACAGCAAAACAGCCCTTTATTTGGCAAAGCTTTACCACCCTAAATACATAGATCTTTTGAAACGCTACGGCGCAGAGTATTAAGCGCCAAATTGGTTTCAAATCCGAATCGAAAATGCCGATTCGGATACCGATTCGCGCAGTTTGTTTCAAAATGCTATAAAACAAAACACAAGCAAATAAA
>ONQU01000056.1 GCA_900320035.1 uncultured Rhodospirillaceae bacterium
CAAAATATTGCACATGCTATTTCAACCAATCACCCTGAAGTCTATTTAATGGTCTTATTGATTGATGAGCGTCCGGAAGAAGTGACGGATATGACACGTTCGGTAAAAGGTGAGGTTATATCATCAACCTTTGATGAACCGGCAACCCGTCATGTTCAAGTGGCTGAAATGTGTATTGAAAAAGCTAAACGTTTGGTGGAAAATAAAAAAGATGTGGTTATATTGCTTGATTCTATCACTCGTTTAGGTCGTGCTTATAATGCTGTTGTACCATCTTCCGGTAAAGTTTTAACTGGTGGTGTTGATGCTAATGCCTTGCAACGTCCGAAACGCTTGTTAGGTGCAGCACGTAATGTTGAAGAAGGTGGTTCATTAACTATTATTGCAACAGCGTTGATTGATACCGGTTCGCGTATGGATGAAGTTATATTTGAAGAATTTAAAGGTACCGGTAATTCGGAAATTATCTTAGATCGTAAATTAACCGATAAACGTTTATTCCCTACTATTGATATTACCCGTTCCGGTACTCGAAAAGAAGAGCTTTTGGTTGATAAAGCTACACTTACTAAAATGTGGGTATTGCGTCGTGTTTTGATGCAAATGGGTATGACCGACGGTATGGAATTTTTACTTGATAAATTACGTCAAACCAAGAATAATGAAGATTTCTTTCAAAATATGAATTCTTAAGAAAGTAATTTATTTTTTAATATCGGCAATTTCAAAAAGTGGTCTTCCTTGAGCAAGTCGCGTCATTTGCATTTCAATGGTTGTGCTTAAATTAAGATTACCCGTTTTAATAATATTACGCGTCTGATCGCCTTGCGTGGTAATCGGATTAGCAAACAAATATTGAACAACAGGTCTTTTTTGACCGGAACCGATTAAAGTTTGATGTATAACTCCTAATATACCACGTGAAAGTAAGTCAAAAGCCAATTCTTCGCTCATTTCGCCGGCAGAAGCATGTTTGACAATGGCATCTAGAGCATCAGTAACGTTGTTGGCGTGAATTGTTGATAAAACCAAGTGACCGGAGGTAGCAGCACGCAAACATTCGCTGGCGGCTTCCGGTGTTCTTATCTCGCCCACCATAATATATCGCGGGCGTGAACGTAAAGCTGAACGCAAGGAAGCACCCCAATCATCATTTATCGGTTGGGTCTGTTTACATAAACCGATAGAACCATTTAAAGCTTTATATTCGCCATCAAGAGGCATTTCGAAAGGATCTTCGATTGTATAAGCAAATCCACCGTTACGAATTAAATATTCACGCAATAAACTGGAAATTGTTGTGGTTTTACCGGAACCGGTAGCACCGCCGAGTAAAATCAAACCTGAGGCATTACCTAAAGATGATAAATAATTAACCACTTGAATAGGATAACCCAGTGACATCAAATCAGGAACTTTTTTCGGCATTTTACGCATACAAAACATAACACCATACATGGAAACAGTCCGTTCAACTCGGAAAAAATATCCTTCATAAACAATTGAATAACTGCTGTTTGCGCCATCATAACTTCTTTGCAACAGATCATAAAATTCATTGAAATCATCAGGATAAAATTCTTGCAAACCATTTTCACTTTTTGTATCAGGCACAAAAACATGTTTATCCGGCATAATAAAAATATCGGAATGAAAGTCGTCGTTTATTCTAACCATAGATATTCTCCTAAAATTTACTATAACTTAATATAATAAGGTAATTGTTAAATTCTCTTTAAATAATATTGCGACATAAAAAAAAATATTTTACATTGGAGTAAGTAAGAGAATATGTGATTAAAAATGGTAAAAATAAAAGCGCTTATATTAGGATTATTGGTTGTTAATCTGTTTATTTTCGGAATTATCGAAAATAAAGACCATTCTTTTTCTTTTGCTTATAAAACAAATTTTATTATCTTTATCAATGTAGCATATTTAGCATTATGGTTTGTTTTAGCTCTCATAAATAAATATAAGCAAAAAATAAAAGAAAAATTATTAACGATATATACTTTAAAAAATTATGCGCAAATTTTACCTTATGTTAAACCATATTGGTTTAGAGCCTTGCTTGCTGTACTTATTACAATTCCTGTCGGTTCTATGGATGCTGTGATTGCTTGGTCATTAAAACCATTTATGGATGTGGTGTTGGTTGAACAGCAAACCGGCTGGACAATGTATATACCGTTAATGATTATTGTTTTTAGCGTCCTGCAAGCACTTTTTACCTATATTGCCACCTATATGAACACATGGGTTGGTAATAAAATGGCAAATGATTTAAAAAAGCAGCTTTTTCAAAAACTATTACGTTCTGATGCTTCTTTTTTTGATAAAACAAATTCCGGTACTGTTTTATTTAATTATAATAATTGTGCTGAAACAGCCTGCAGTGGTTTGTTAAATAATATGAAGATGTTTTCCACCCGCTTTTTTTCCTCACTATCATTGATAATTGTTCTTTTTTATAATTCTTGGCAATTGGCTATTGTAGCGGTTGTAGTATTGTTTGGTGCTTTATATCCGCTCACCAAAACGCGTAAAAGGCTTAAAAAAGTTTTTACCCTAGATATGAACGTGATGGCCGAATTGTTAAATAACTATAATGAAGTTTTTGGCGGTAATCGTATTATCAGCGCCTATAACCTTTATGACTATTGCAAAAACAAATTCAAAAAAGTGGTTAATGCTATATTTGATTTAAGCTTAAGAATGATTAAAAAAACCGGTATTATTGCTCCGGCAATGCATGTAATATCATCTTTTGGCATAGCCTTTGTTATCTGGTACGGCAGCTATCTGATTGTCAGTCATCAAATAACAGTCGGCAATTTTGCCTCTTTTATTACCTCATTAGTAATGCTTTATAATCCGATAAAATCAATCGGCAATAGCTATAATGGTGTTATTATGTCGTTAATGATGGTTGAAATGGTAATGGGTATTTTGCATGAAAATCCGACAATAAAAAATAATGAAAAAGCCCAAAAAATAACGCCGTGCCACGGTGATATATGTTATAAAAATGTAACGTTTGAGTATGAACAAGGCCGTCCGGTTTTAAAAAACATAAATCTGAATATAAAGGCTGGCCAAACCATAGCCTTGGTTGGTAATTCCGGGGGTGGAAAAACCACTATATCAACATTATTACCCCGATTTTATGATGTTAAGGAAGGACAAATAACAATTGATAATACCGATATCAGAGATATTGATTTAGATGATTTAAGAAGTAATATTGCTATTGTTTTTCAAGATAATTTCTTGTTTGGCGGCACCATTAGAGAAAACATACTGCTTGGTCAGAAAAATGTTAGTGATGAACAGTTGCAACTTGCTCTGAAATCGGCTTGTTTAGATGAATTTATTGCTTCTTTACCGAATGGCTTGGAAACAATCGTCGGTGAACGAGGAATTAATCTTTCCGGTGGTCAAAAACAGCGTATTGCCATTGCTCGTGCGTTTATAAAAAATGCTCCTATTCTTATTTTAGATGAAGCAACTTCGGCACTTGATAATAAATCGGAAGCCATTGTGCAACAGGCAATCAATAATTTGATGCAAAATCGCACGGTTTTAGTTATCGCACATCGCCTTTCCACAGTGCGCCATGCCGATTGTATTGTGGTCTTAAACAACGGTGAAATCAGTGAAAAAGGCACTCATGAAGAGCTTATTCATGCCGGCGGTGATTATGCGGCACTCTATAAAACTCAACTGGCATAAATAAAAAATATCAGATTTATACTATCATTCCTCTCGGATGCACTTATATGGTCATCCCTCGCCGAGGCGGAACGCCGAGCGCGTCAAAGAATCTTCGAATTTTACAATTGTTTTTCCCTGTTATATTAAGTATAAAATAACAACCTGCCATCCCTCGTTTTTGCAAAGCAAAAACGTCCAGTGATCTTTGAATAAAAAAAACGCACTTATTCTACAATAAATGCGTCATAAGAAAGTTTTTTTAGTTTTACTTCTTAAAATAGTTAATACCCATAGCCGACTTAACATCACTTAATGTTTGTTCTGCCACGCTTTTGGCTTGCAAACTGCCTTGCCGTAAAATATTGAAAATTTCGCCTAAATCTTGCGCTAATAATTCGCGCTTTTCTCTGATTGGCCGCAATTCATTTTGCAAAATTTCATTTAAGAACTTTTTCACCGTGCCATCACCCAAACCGCCGCGGCGATAATGTGCTTTCATTTCATCTAAATTAGCATAAGTCGGCAAGAAAGCGGCAAAATGTTCATCTTTACAAAAAGCATCTAAATAAATAAACACCGGATTATTTTCGGTATGCCCCGGGTCTTCTACCCGCAAATGCGTCTGATCGGTAAACATACTTTGCACTTTTTTCTTAATATCATTGGCACTGTCGGCCAAATAAATGCAATTCCCCAGCGATTTACTCATTTTAGCGGCACCGTCTAACCCCGGCAAACGCGAACAAACAGCATTATCCGGCAACACGGCTTGCGGTTCAACCAAAACCTCTTTGTAAATGGTGTTAAACGAGCGCACAATTTCCCTCGCCTGCTCCAACATCGGTAGCTGGTCTTCACCAACCGGCACCAAATTAGCTTTAAAAGCTGTAATATCGGCAGCTTGACTAATCGGATAAGTAAAGAAACCAACAGGCACACTTTGCTTAAAACCGCGCAGATGTATTTCGTTTTTCACGGTAGGATTACGCTGCACTCGCGAAACCGTCACCAAATTCATGTAATAAGCGGTCAACTCAAACAATTCCGGAATTTGCGATTGAATAAAAATCGTGGCTTTTTGCGGGTCAATACCACAAGCCATATAGTCAAGTGCTACTTCAGCAATATTGTTTCTTACCTTATCAATATTATCAGCATTATCAGTTAGTGCTTGAGCATCGGCAATCATCACGTAAATCTTGTCATATTTGCCGCTGTTTTGCATTTCCACACGTCGCTTCAAAGAACCGACATAATGCCCTAAATGTAATCTTCCTGTCGGCCGGTCGCCAGTTAAAATAATATCCATTTATCTATCCTTTCAGTTGCCGCTCAAGCTAGCATTATATAACCGGCTTGTCAATAGCACACATATAAAGCTGTGACATTTTATAAGATTATATATTTTGCAAAAATAAAATTTGCGCCAAGCCGTAAACCCGCTTATCGATAAGTTCCAGTTGTTCCGGCCAAGTAATTACTTCATCGGCGCGCGTTTCAACAATACACAGCGCTTTTTCAGCAAGCCAGTTTTTTGCTACCAATTCAGCTAAAACTTTTTCGCTCAAACCCTGAGCGTATGGCGCATCCATAAATACCAATTGAAATTTTTGGGATAAACGCGGCAAATTAACAGCATTCGCCCGAATGATTTTAATTTTTGCTTGTTCCGCCGTAAACATTTTGGCATTCCGCTCCACGGTTTTGGTATCCATATCTATAAACGTGGCGCTTTTAAATCCGCGTGACAGAGCCTCTAGCCCAAACGCACCGGTGCCGGCAAAAATGTCGGCCATATCCAAATTTTCATAAGCTTCATCAAGATGCGAAAATAGAATATTAAAGACGGCTTCGCGTGCACGTTCGGCGGTCGGCCGCACTTTTTTTCCTTCCGGCGCCCATAATTTTTTACCGCGATATTTGCCACCGATAATTCTCATAGCGCAAACTTTTCTCCCAGTTGCTCACGTAAAACTTTTTGCGCTACTTCTTTAACCTCGCCTTTCTGCAAACTTCCCAACTGAAATGGTCCGTAAGAAAGGCGTATTAACCGTGCCACTTCCAAACCGATAGATTTCATCAGCTTGCGAATTTCTCGATTTTTTCCTTCATTTAGTGTTACCATCAGCCAACTATTACTGCCATTGGTACTTTCCAACGTTGCTTGTACGGCACCATATTTTACCCCGTCAACCTCAACTCCTTTAGCCAATGCCGCTAATTTTTTGACATCAACACGTCCGTGCACCCGCACTTTATAGCGTCGGCTCCAAGCATTTTGTGGCAACTCTAACTGTCTCGCTAATTCACCATTGTTGGTTAATAACAATAAACCTTCCGAATTTAAATCCAACCGCCCGATGCTGATAACCCGCGGCATATCCGGCGGCAAATTGGCAAACACTGTGGCTCGGTCATCAGTATCCTTGTGGGTTGTCAACAAACCGGCCGGTTTATGATATAACCATAATCTGGTTTTTTCTATTTCCGGTAATTTTTCACCGTCGAGCAAAACTTCTTCATCACCTTCAACATTAAACGCCGGCGATGCCACAATTTCACCATTGACCGTTACCCGTTGTTGCTTAATGAGTTCTTCCGCATCGCGTCGTGAACAAACACCGCGTCTTGCCATATATTTTGCCAATCTTTCCGTCATTTTTACTTCCTTTTTTCAATTTATATTATATAATAAAGGCAAAATGTCAACAAAAGGTGAAATATGACCAAAGAAGAATATATGCAGCAAGCTTTAGAACTTGCCCAACAAGCGGCTGCTGTTGATGAAGTTCCGGTCGGTGCGGTTATCGTTAATCCGCAAAGCGGTGAAATTATTGCATCGGCATATAACCAAAGCGCTCATGGCGGTGATGCCACGGCCCATGCTGAAATTCTTGCCATACAAGCCGCATGCCGCCGGTTAAATACCACGCGCCTGTGGAATATGGATATGTATGTCACACTTGAACCGTGTACCATGTGCGCGGCTGCTATTTCGTTTGCGCGTATAGCTCATTTATATTTCGGTGCTATTGATGAGAAAGGCGGCGCCGTGGTCAGCGGCGTTAAATTTTACGATTCGCCGACCTGTCATCATTGTCCGCAAGTTGAAGGTGATATTTGTGCTGATGCTTGTGGTCAAATATTGAAGGATTTTTTCAACCGGAAAAGAAATAAATAAAACCAAAAAAGACACCGGTTTATTTACCGATGTCTTTTTGCTTAGTCCATTTCCGAAAGACCTTCTTCCTCCTTTAAGGAATCATCAATCTTTGTGTAAAACAAGGGTTCATACCCGGAAGAAAACCTTGTTCCGCAATTTTGACACAGAAACCCGCCACTTTGTTGGTACTGTAAATCACTCCTTTCGCCGCAATTTGGGCAACGCAATCTCCTACTCATAATAAATTAGCTTTTTAGGTTAAACATTATATATAAATGATAACAAAATCAGATAAATGATAAGTCAAAAAGCAGCCAAAATCAAGCTTTTTTATTTTCATAAATTTTAATTATAAATTTACCAAATATATAATACTTTATATTAAACATAACTGTTTGTTTTTTGTTATAAAAATAAAAGACATAAAATAGAAAAGAAAAGGAATACAGCAATGAAGAAAGTGATTTATGCAATAATTGGGTGTTGTTTAGCCGCTTGTACGGCAACTCATGAGAGCACCAGAAGTTTAAATGTGAATGAATTACATATAAGAGAAAAACCTTTACAAGTCCAAGTCATTCCTGGAGAAAAAATTTATGGTACAGCCGAATGTGTGTATCTTTTTGGTATTCCGATTTGGGCACCGTCACATAGGGCATATGGTGCAGAGCTCGATATTTCAAGCGGCAATTTTGCGCCTGATAGATGTACCAAAGGAGCTTTTTATCAAGCTGTTGTTTCTTCTAACGCAGATGTTATTATCTCACCGCAATACCGCACCGACGGCACCGGCTTTTTGTGTTTGCCATGGATAGGGTGTTTATATGAAAATACTGAAGTTACGGTATCCGGTTATAAGGGAACATACCAATTTACCCCCGGAACAACAGCAATGCCGGTAACATCGACAAGCAGTATGAATATACCTAATATAAGCGGCGGTTTACCTAATGTAGGTAATGTAACATATCATAACTTAATGCCGTAAACATCGGGCAAAAACTAGATGCAAAAATACAGAATCATCGGTAATATGACGGGCAATTCAATGGATGCGATTGATCTCGTGCTAACGGAGTTTAGCGGCGATGTCATGACCGATATTTGCGCCTATACCAAACCTTATACACGAGATATGCAAATTCGCATGGAAAACTTGCGGCGTTTGGCATTTAACAAAACCCGTACCGAAATTGAAGCATTGCCGGAATTTCAAGCCATTCATGATGATTATATCAAACAAATTGCCACCGGTATTGATGAAATGTGCGCCCAAAATCATATTGATAAAAAAAGTATTGATGCTATTGGTTTTCACGGCAAAACGCTTGATCATAACCCACTATCTAAAGCTAAAACAGAAAACACGGAACCATATACACTGCAAATCGGCTCAGGGCAAATGTTGGCCGATTTAACGGATATACCGGTTGTTTACGATTTTCGCTCAGATCCTTTAATGAATGGTTTTGACGGTGCGCCATTGGTACCGCCGCATAATGCCCATATTTCCGCCACCGAAGGGGATGGTTGCTATTATAATGGCGGTAACACATCAAATTTTGCGCTTATTCTTAGTGGTCAAGCTATAATCGGCTCTGATGCCGGTCCTTTTAACGAATATACAGATAATTATATACGCACACATTCGGCCGAAAGTTTCGATAAAGACGGTCATTTGGGTAAGCAAGGAACACTGAATGAGTCACTGTTGCAATATATTTTTGATTGCGGCCGCCATTTTTATGAAACAGCATTGCCAAAGTCAGGCGATCCGGCATATTATAATAAGGATAAAATTTTCCGCTATGTTGTCGATAAGAAAATCAAATTTGCCGACGCGGTTTATACCTTTGAATACGCGGCAGCGTATATTGCCGTGCAAGCGCTCAGCCTTCTTCCTAAAGATATGCCGCTGCCAACGCGAGTGATTTTATTCGGCGGAGGATGGAAAAATCCTATGGTTAGGGAAAGTTTTGAGCAAATATTACAAGGTTACGGTTTTGTTTTAGCCGAACATTGTGAACAATTTTCCGATTTTCTAAATCGCTTTACAGCACCCCTGACAATCAAACAGTCAACTTTGGGTGACTATATGGAAGCACGATTGTTTGCTGATTTGGCTCGTTACAAATTGGAAAATCGCGCATGGGAAATTCCGGAAGTTGTACAAGCCGGCCAAAAAATTGTTTGTGGTCGACTGGTACATCCACAAAAAATGCGTTCACGTTATGATGATTGCATCAATCGTGCCGCTAAAGGTTGGCAACAAGAAATTTTAACGAACCAGAAAAAATAGCAAAAAATCCAACCTCGCCAAAAGCTTTTAGAGTTGACTGTTTTAAAAAAAATGATAGTTTAGCTTTTAGAAATTAAAAAACTTCTCTACGGCTTAAAAATCGGCCTTAAAATAGGTGAGGAAAAATGATGACGGATAATAAGACAATTTATGCACTTTCGACGGTGATGGGTAAATCCGGTGTGGCGGTGGTGCGCATTTCCGGAAGTAGTGCATTTAAAATTTTTGATACTCTGACGAAAATACCGGCGCAAGATGTTATCAGTCGCAAAATGTATCTGTTGGCATTGCATAACAAAGCCGGAGAGGTTTTAGATAATTGTCTCATTGTGGGTTTTCGTGCGCCGCATTCGTTTACCGGAGAAGATACCGTCGAAATTAACTGTCACGGCTCTAAGGCGGTGATTCGTGCTATTTTGACGGCATTATCCGAACTTGCTGATTTTCGTTTGGCTGAAGCGGGCGAATTTTCTAAGCGAGCGTTTTATAACGGCAAAATGGATTTAACTGCGGCCGAGGGTTTAGCTGATCTAATAGAAGCCGAAACAGCGTTGCAACGCCAAGTGGCATTGCAGCAAATGGGCGGCACCCTGCTCTCTTTATATGATTCTTGGCGCAGGCGTCTGGTTGAAATTTTAGCGCATGTTGAGGCATATATTGATTTTCCTGATGAGGATATTCCTGAAAACACTGTATTTAAACTTCAGCAAGACGTTCTAACTATCGGAAATGAAATAAAAAAACACCTTCAAGTTAATCAAATAGAAGAACGCTTGCGTGACGGTTTTAGGGTGGTCATAGCAGGTCCGGTTAATGCCGGTAAATCAAGCTTGATGAATGCTATTGCCAAGCGTAATGTCGCTATAGTTTCCGATATTGCCGGTACCACCCGTGATGTTATCGAAACATATATTGACTTGCGCGGTTTTCCGGTCATTTTTTCGGATACCGCCGGTTTGCGTGAAACCACCGATTCTATTGAAAAAATCGGCGTATCGCTGGCACAAGAAAAAATTGCCGC
>ONQU01000061.1 GCA_900320035.1 uncultured Rhodospirillaceae bacterium
AGCGTAGAGGACTCGAACCTCTGCACCGTTATTCGCGGTGACGGATTAGCAATCCGCTGTATTACCACTCTACCAACGCTCCGTTTCGATGTTCATATTTAGCCTATGTTTTTTCATTCGTCAACACCTTTTTTTGTATTTAAGCAAATTTGTTTACAAATAACTTGAATACTGATTCCCAATGAATATTTAAAATGAAAATACAAAGGAGAAATACATGGAAATTTATTTATTGGCAGCTTTGGTGTTTGTGTATGTCATTAGCGTTATAACCTTAGATAAACATACATTACAACGTGCTTGGACACTGGCTTTCATAGCATCCTTTATTCTCACGGCAGTTGCCATTGTTTTTGTGCGCATATATCATCAGACGGTTTTGCTCGGTTCCAATCCGTTAAATTGGTATTATCTGCTTTATATGTTTGGTTCCTTAGCCGTTGTTTTAGGAATTATCAATCTGTGGATGTATCGAGGAGCATTTTGGCGCATTATAACAGCTAAACCAAAAGCAGATGATGATAAAGAATAGTTGCGAAATTTAATTTTTAAGTTATAATCTTCTCTATATTTTGAGGAAGATTATGTTACGCATCAATAATATAAAGTTATCGCTAAGTAGTAGTTCTGACGATGTTAAAAAAGCAGCGGCTGATAAGTTGCAATGCAAGCCGGATGAGTTAATTAACTTTAAAGTTGCTAAAAAATCAGTTGATGCGCGCAACAAGCATCATGTGCATTTTGTATATAGCGTTGACTGTGATGTTGCTAAAAATATTATTTTAAATCAAGATATTGAACAGATAGAAACAACAAAAATATTAAATTATAAAATTAGAGATAATGGTTTGCGACCAATTGTTGTCGGTAGCGGACCGGCCGGAATGTTTGCAGCATTAGCTTTAGCAGAAGCAGGGCTGCGACCGATTGTTTTGGAGCGGGGCGATGATGTTGATAAAAGACAACAAAAAGTCAACCGGTTTTGGCTGTCCGGTATTTTAGATACCGAATCCAATGTGCAATTCGGTGAGGGTGGAGCCGGTACATTTTCAGACGGTAAATTAATGACCGGCATCAAAAAAGATATGTTCACGCATAAAGTTATGCAGGAATTATATTTAGCCGGTGCACCGGCAGAAATATTGTATTTGGCTAAACCGCATATCGGTACCGATAAATTGCGGCACGTGGTACGCAACATCCGTCAAAAGATTATTGATTTGGGCGGCGAATATCGCTTTAACAGCAAATTGATTGGCCTGAAGATACGTGATGAAAAACTTCAAGCTGTGCAAGTTGAACATCAAGGAAATAGTTATGAAATTGCAACGAATCGGCTATTTTTAGCGATTGGTCATAGTGCACGTGATACATTTGAAATGTTACATAAATCCGGTATTTACATGACAGCTAAGCCATTTGCGGTTGGTGCGCGCATTGAGCACCGCCAAGAAATGATTAACTTAGCCCAATATGGTCGTGAATTTTATAATAATCCTCATTTAGGTGCTGCTGATTATAAATTAGCAGTACATTTGCCAAATGGTCGTTCGGCTTATACATTTTGTATGTGTCCCGGGGGTAGTGTGGTGGCAGCCGCATCAGAAGAAGGGCGTGTGGTGACAAACGGAATGAGCGAATTTGCCCGCGATAAAGTAAATGCCAATTCTGCTTTATTGATTGGGATAGATGAACGCGATTTTGGTAGTGATTCACCTTTGGCCGGTATGTATTGGCAGCGGCAATTAGAAGAACGAGCTTTTATGGTCGGAGGCGGCAATTACCGTGCACCGGCACAATTAGTCGGCGATTTTTTGAAAAGTCAGCCAAGTCGCAAAGAAGGTGCGGTTAAAGCATCGTATTCTCCCGGTGTTACTTGGGGAAATTTAGAACTTGTTTTGCCCACTGTAATTATTGAAACAATGCAGATGGGAATTGTCGAAATGGCTAAAAAATTACGCGGTTTTGATTGTTATGATGCGGTTTTGACCGGTGTTGAAACACGTTCTTCATCGCCGGTACGAATTGTGCGTGATGAAACAATGCAATGCAATATTCGCGGTATATTTCCTTGCGGTGAAGGTGCCGGTTATGCCGGCGGCATCACCTCATCGGCTGCCGATGCCTTGAAAGTCGTTTACAGTTTATGTGATCATTGATTTATAAAAAATATTGACAATATATACAAAATTAATTAATCTGTAATCAATTCTTTTATTATTAATTTAAATTATTAAATTATGAACATTAAATTTATTACTTGTTCGGGGGTTAATGAAACCACCGACATTGAGGCTTTGGCCAGACTTTTGGCTTCTTATCCGTATGCCGAAATCGGTGTACAGGTAAATGAAAAAAAATGCTCTTTTGATTCACGACGCATGTACTGGATACATTCTTTGGTCGCGTACTTGAATGGTCACGGTCAAATGATTAATGCAGCTTTGCATGTTAATCCTTCGTGGGTGGAAGATTTCGGTCAGGGGATTGTAGCACCGGAATTACAGAAATTACTGTATCTGCGTAACGTTTACGGTAAGCCGTTTTTCGGGAGGGTGCAACTCAATTTTAAGATCGGTCGCGATCGTACACCCGATGCGTATAGGTTGCATAATTTGATGCAGTTGTACGGTTCGCGGCGTTTTATTTTCTCGTATAACGAGAGTAATGCCGATTTTATCCGTCTGATGAGTGAGCTGTGTTCAAATGTTGGCCCCAAGTTTGACCTTCTGTACGATGATTCACACGGTGAGGGCATTGTTCCGAAAACTCGAAAAAAGCCTATTTTTCTTGATGTATGCCAAGGTTATGCCGGTGGTATCGGACCTGATAACGTTAGTGATGTTCTTGATCAACTTGCAGTAGTTTATGCAAATAGTAGCCTTTATGAGGCCATAACTATTGACGCCGAAGGTAAACTCAAAGGTGATAACCGGCATCTGGATTTGGATTTATGCCATCAATATTTAAAGATTGCTCATGAGTGGCTGGTAACACACGTTCATTAATATAAATCCCTTCTCAACAACAAGAGAAGGGATTTATATTTTATATTTACGCTGTACTTTTTTCATCAATGTTGACATCGGATATTGTTCTAATTTTGCCAATGGCACAAAAACACCATCACCGGCATTTTCACTTTTGACAGTCAAAAGCTGTAACTTCATTTTTATATGAGTAAAAATATGAGATACTTCACAGTTGCAGTTATGAACATCAGTATATAAATCATGTTTTTCGCTCCACGGAAATTCGTATAATCCATGTAATAAACCTTTTTCCGTTCGCTTGCGAATCAGCACTTTACCCGCCGAATTAAAAACCAAATAAACATAACCATTAAATTCTTTCTTCGCTAATTTAAGACGTTGCGGAATTTGTTCAACATCATCAGCATAGGTACTTTGGCAAAATTTTTGCCACGGACATACGGAACACAAAGGCTTTTTAGGCGTGCAGACTGTAGCTCCCAAATCCATGATTGCAGATGCGTAATCTGCCGCCTGTGTTGCGGAAGTCAATCTGGTTGCTGCTTGTTTAATTTCTTCTTGTATTTTCTCTAACGGCTCGGTCCAATGATGCAATCGGCACATAATACGCATGACATTACCATCAATCACGGTTTCCGGCAAATTATAAGCCAACGCTAAAAAACTGGCAATAGTATAGGTTCCAAACCCCTTCAGTTTAGAAACTTCGGCTCGCGTTTGCGGAAATTTGCCACCGTATTGCGTCACCACCATTTGTGCCGTTTTGTGTAACGAACGAGCGCGTGAATAATAACCTAAGCCTTGCCAATATTGATATACCTCATCTTCAGTGGCTTGAGCCAAGTCATAAACGCTTGGAAAATGTTCTATAAATTTTTCAAAATAGGACTTCACGGTATTGACCGTTGTCTGTTGCAACATAATCTCCGATACAGCCACAGCATACGGATTAGGATGAGCGCCGCCCTTATGTCGCCACGGCAAATCCCGTCCATTGAGATTATACCAATCCAGTAAAAGCTGTGTCAGCGTTAAGTTTTCCATATTTTATTTATACGTATTGCTAGAATGGAGTTCCAGTGTATTATCATTTTTGATATATTCAGCACCTTCAATAATGGTCAGCTTTTCCAACGGCATATTATATTGCAGTGAAGAAATATCGGTTTCCGGCTTGTTATTTGGTACATTTTCAATGCCCATAATATGCAAAAGAGTCTGATAAAGCAAATCACTGGTCCAAAAACTATCTTGATGTTGTTTCATAGCCTGAACGACGTCCGGATGCTTTTTAACATATTTATCCGAGAAAATGGCAAAGAACGGAATATGCGCCATTTCCCAAGTAAATTTAGAATAATCATGTGTTAAGCCGCGATCGGGATCTTCCCCGTGGTCGGAAAGGTATATAAAGGCCATAAAATCAGGATTTTGTATCGCTTTTTCATAAAGCTTCGATAAAACATAGTCATTATAACGCACATTGTTATCGTAAGCATCGACTCTGGCATCTTTACCGTCTGACCAATAATCAAATTCGGCCGGATAGCGGTCAATATAGACAGCATGGCACCCCATCAAATGGAAAATTAAAAAGTTTTTACTTCCTTGCGGTAACTCAGGAAAATAATCCGCTAATTTTTCATCATAGTAGGTGGTCATGGTTTTGGTACCGATGTAATTATTGATGTATGTACGATGGTTGGCTGAATTAGCGATAGCGGTAATCGGCGTATCATAAGTATTGAAACGTTTTTGATTGGAAATCCACCATGTATCAAAACCAGCAGCCGACGCCATTTCCGTGACAGAATAGGAATCTAAAAGTGATTTTTTATCGTATTGATTTTGCTCAGTAAAAGCAAATTGCACCGACATAACGGTCTGGATATTATTAGAATAAGCCTTAGGGTAAATAAAGGTATAAGGATTTTGCGCCACCATTTTATCGAGCCACGGGGTGGTCGGACGTTTATAGCCGAAAGCCGACATATGATCACGCATATTTGATTCGCCCATAACCACAACATAAAGACCGTCAGTATCGGTTGTGCTTAAAATTTTTTCCAATTCATGCAGGCGCGCCAGACGTTCCGGTAAGCTATCGTTATAAAGGCGATACATACGCACCGTTTCCGAAACCGTAACAATCATATTAATAGCAAAACTGGCAGTAAGACGGGGCAAAATGCCAAAGACCATATAAACCAGAAAGGCACTTATTAAAAGCAATAGTTTGGTCCGTTTTTCCTGCCGTTTTAAAGAAGCAATAAAATAAACGGCAGTGCCGATGATGGTTATAAGTCCGATATTTCCGGCAATCCACAGCGGAATATTTTGTTCCACCAAATATGATTTCACTTCTTCTAAATTGGTTTGAAACAGAGTGAGTAAGATGTTCGATGAGAGTAAATGACCTTCACTGACAACATAGTAACCCAAAATGAGAAGTGCCGGTAATAATGATAAAGCAAAACCAATCAGTGCAACCGTTTTGAGCGACAAACGTAACCACCGGCAACGTAAATAGGAGAGGGCGTATAGCAACGTTGCCGACAAACCGTAAAAGATAACACCAACACCGATGGTATGGATAATTTCGCGTTCGGAGAGAACCATATCGACACCGATTTTACAAAATGAAGCACCGGCCCATAGCAAGGTGGTGATCAAATAGAGCATGGTGTTGCGTTGATTAAAATTCCATAAAGCACACACCAGTGCAAACAAAAGGGCAAATAAAGCCTGATAACCTTGTTGCATCAGTAAATTCATATCACCGGCTGTGGTAAAAAAGCGCAAAGCCAAAATTAAAAAATAGAAGCCAAAAAAATATATCCAAAAGCGTTTACACCCGATTTGCCGCCAATTTATTGCCAAGTTCATTTCTTTCTCCATATAAATCACTATATGTTTTTTCTAACCAATATTACAAATGAAGTCCAGTTTTAATTAATGATTATACAGAAGTTCAAATGTTTTAATTATTTTTCTCTGTAAAAAAATATTTATTGACAAATAGGCAAAATATTCTATACTCAATCCGAACTAAAATTATTGAGATATGAAATTATTGACATTGGAACAGTCATCTCGCCCAGCGGGTGAGAACTGTATTGTGTTCTGCAGTCGTCAAGCTAATTTATATTTAGATTGCACGGATGCGGTTTTGGTGCGCTTGCAAACACCGGATGGGAAATATCACTTTCTGTGGCAATCGGCTGCTAAAAGAAATACGTTGAATGAGTTGTATCCGGCATTTTGTGAGGATATGACCGTAACTTATACAGTCGCCGTCAAGCATCAGATTGCTACAAATGAAATTTTTTGCCATAATGGCGAATGCTATTATTTGGCCAAAAATGGTGTCGGTACCCGAAGTATCCGCCTAATTGAGATATATAGCTCACAGGAAATCGTGGAACAAATCGCAAGCTATGATAATTCCCCGAATCCGATCGAAAATGTGTATTTGGAGAAGGTTTATAAATTAGAAGGCGATAAAAAGTTAGCGACTGTTGCGTGGTTTGTGGCGCGTAGCAATTTCTGCGATCAGATACCGGTATTTGGAAAAGATGCCGAAGGATTCCCAGAGTTATTACGAGGATTGCACGTTAATGAAGCAGTTGCTGTTGGTGACACCTTGTCTATACACGGCAAGATGTATGTTTTGAAACGCAATCAGAAAGGTAAACTCTACCTTGCATACAGTAAAGCAGAAATACTGAAATTAAATACGCCGCCGGGTTAGCCGCGCGACGTATTTTTTTATATCCAAATGCCCCATACTTTAAAATATGGGGCATTTGTCATTTTAGGTTATTCAACAACTAAAATTTATACTTAGCATTGACTAAACCTGTATGATCTTGATAGTCTTTACGGAATTTACCTTCGTAACCGAGCGATAAATCAACATTATCATTCAGCTCGGCGGTAACACCGGCTCCAACTTCCATTCCATAGCGATTCAAGGCTTTACCTTCAATTTCATAACCTGCGCCGTTGATCATCGTAACAGTGGTCTTAGAGTTATCATGTGAGATATCATAAGTTACCGCCGCACGTAATTCCGGCATCAAGCTAACACCATTATCCAGTGCATAGGTTTTTCTAAACTTAGCACCGATTACGCCTGTGACAATATCACTGTTTTCACTTTTAATACGCTCATCCATACTGCTGGTATATGCCTTATTTTTAATGTGAACATAGCGCAATCCGGCTTCCGGTGTTAAAAC
>ONQU01000114.1 GCA_900320035.1 uncultured Rhodospirillaceae bacterium
CTAAAAGCGATTGTTCAAAATCTGCCTTTTTTTTTTTTTTTTTAATATGCATTTGATGAAAAATATTTAAATAGCGTTGCGCCGCCAAAATCGGGTTATCGTCATTTTGGTCATTCAAACTTGTTTGACTGGTTTGTAAATTTTCTTCTTCCATAACCATCCTTTTAAACAAATTTACACCCTCTATTTTAGTTAGAGAGTGTAAATTTCTTATTAAAATTTCTGTATTTTTTAAAGATTTATAACGACAACTTTATGAATTTTGGTTAAATCACCATTACTCAAAACTACTCGCTCATCAGGATTCCATTTTAGACCATACAGTTGCCCTGTTTCATCTTCACGAATACTCAGCAATTCGGCTTCCATGTCACTGATATAGTGTAAAGCAATATCGCCCGAACTGACAACTTCCGAAGCATCAATGAACAAAATCGCCCGACTGGATATCAGCGATCCTAAACGTCTGGTGCATAAATTTATTGCATAAATATCGCGTTTGTTCTGTAAATGTATCGGACAAATTACCTCTTTTAACGCACCCTCTTTATCAATAATGATATTTCCTTTTTCATTACTCACACCATAAACCGGCACCATAACCGCATCGTGCTCATGAGCCATTCCCAAATTTGCATAGCGAGAATTATTTAA
The DNA here is from genome assembly GCA_900320035.1 of uncultured Rhodospirillaceae bacterium. Taxonomy (GTDB): domain Bacteria; phylum Pseudomonadota; class Alphaproteobacteria; order RF32; family CAG-239; genus RUG410. Next base: position 655 of record ONQU01000114.1, read on the forward strand.
AACTTTTGAACGATTATCATTGTGTTCAATAATTTCGACCAACATGCCTTCTTCATCAAGTTGTCTGATTCTTGCTTTCAAGCTATCAACCGTCATTGACAAGGCGCGAGCAATGTTTTTATATTCTTTATCCGAAACTTCGCGCTGTCCCATTTCTATGCGATGATAAACCGAAAGTGTCATATCGGCATGCTCGGAAACTTCCATTAAGGTTAGACCTTTTTCGTTGCGGATATGGCGCAAACCGGCACCCAACGTCTTAAGCCCCGATGTTTGATTAATTGTGCTACGGCGTTCTTGTTCACGCTTCCATGCTTTCACCACTTCTTCTTGTGAATTTTGCTCATTAACATACAAATCTTGCAACGGACAATCCAACAACTCTGCTACTTGAATGAGCTGTTCCTGATTCAAACGACGATATCCTTTTTCTATTTTTGATACTGCCGAAAGACTAACCCCTAAATAGTCCGCTAACTGTTGCATCGGCACACCGCGCAACTTTCTATGCATTCTGATTTGATTTGGGAAAACAATTTCTTCCATAATAACGCCTCTACAAAAAATTTACAAAACTGTTCTCAGCATAGACATTTTTCTACAGAATGCAAGACAAAAATATATTTTATATACAATAACCTACCAACCAGACGCACCTAAACCTCTGTAAAAATGAAAAAAACTCACTATAACTAAAAAAAACAAACACCCGCCTCTCTGTTGAGAAACGGGTGTCATTTTTGTTGTTGGCTTATTTTTTAATCAACGCTATCACGGCGCTGAAAATCAAGCCGATAAAGCCCCCGCCTATAAGCCATAGACAGGCTCTTTGCAGAGCATCGGGAATGTTAAATCCCCATCCACTTGCAGCGCCGGTCAGCATTGCCCCGACAAAGCCGATGCAACAGATGGCGCCGCAGGCAGATGCCCAACGCTCGGTGAGCGTGTTTTGGCCATTTGTCGTCTGGTCAGCCAAAATTGCTGCAATACCGGCAATCAAAATGATGATTGTCGTGCCGACAACGTAACCGAAGGCTTCGCCGACGGTATCGATCAACTGACAGCCGAACCAGACATCAAGCAGTCCTAATCCGGCTATTGCAGCAATGCTAACGCAGACAACGACAGCGCAGGTCAGGAAGAACTTGGTCTTCTTGTCTTCTTTGTGCCAGTCGCTGACAGTCAGCAAAGACGCTGTCATTGTGGTAAACAAATACCAAGATGACATAGCCATCGGCCATGCCTCGCCAAGTTGATGCTTTGATATATAGCCAAAGTAGAGAAATTCCACGGCTATTACCAAAAAGGAGCCAACTGCTCCGAGCATTGCTATGAGTTGGAGACACTGCTTCCAATCTTTCTCATCACCACCCATAGCACCATGGCACCATGAGCTTGAGACGGTAACAAACACGATGGCGCACGCAATCAATAAGGCGCACCAGAATGTGTTTGCTCCAGCTACAAAGCATCCACCAATTAACGTTGCCATCGGCAGAGCTACCTCTGCTAAACCAAGCGCGATAAGCGCAATTTTCTTTAAATTTCCCATAATTTTTTGTTTTTTAAATGAAAATGTATCTAAAATTAACTCAAATTTCTGAAATCAACTAAAGTCCATACGCTCATCAGCACGCAGCCAACAACGATTTATATATCTAAATTTGTATGAACCTAATAATATTTTTAAAAACTGCCCGATAAACCAATGTTTCTGATAAACATCGATGTAATATTAAGAGAATTTTAGCATGCTACTTGATTTTTGTCAATACGCTTTACATATTTTATATGCCATCTTTCGTTTTTCTCTATCAAAAAGTGTCAACAAAATTCTTAACATGTACAATTTCTCTCGTCTGCGCTTTACGCATCTGAAAGGGATTGCTTAGCCGAACTGGCATTCGGAGATTCTCGAACCTAACGGTTCAAGAATGACGTAAAAAAATGCATTTGAGGGAATGATATTTTAAAAAGCACATAACACTTGAATTTTAAAATGGGGGTTAAAAACTCAGCGGCGGGAAGTTGTTTTTTTCGTTGTTGATGTTATTTTTCGCACCGTAGCTGTGGTTGAACGTGCTTTTTGCGAAGCATTTTTGGCTTGAAAAGCGGCAAAAATGAGCGTGAGCAGCCAATTGATGATTTGGTTTTGGCGGCGGCGACCAATCCGGTTCCACCAATCGGCAATACGCGCCCAAATAGTCGGTTTTTTCTGCTCTTGCTTAATGGTTTGCTGCACCGTCACATTATTATTATCACCGTTTACCACAACCACATTTGTCGGTTGCGGCTCTTTAATTTCACAGCGATACGGCTCTAAAGTTTGCATAATATCATCATCAGAAACGTAGGCGCCTAAAACGCGGGTCAATGTGCCGTTTTCTTCCAAAAGTAGCGAATCACCGCGACCGAGCAGATTTTCGGCACCGGTGGTGTTTAAAATAGTCATCGAATCGGTGGCGCTGGCAACTTTATATGACAGACGTGTTGGTAAATTAGCTTTAACGCTACCGGTGATAATATCAACCGACGGACGTTGCGTGGCAATAAGCAAGTGGATACCGGCGGCGCGTGCTTTTTGGGCTAAAATCTGCACCTGTTTTTCCACCGTTTTATCAAACAGCATTAAATCGGCAAATTCATCGATAACACAAACAATATAAGGCAGTTTAATGGTGTTTTTGGCATTATATTCGCTAATATTGCGCGCTATAGATTTTTCAAACTTAGCATAGCGGGCGTTCATTTCAACAACCAATTCGGCCAAGCAAGCGCTGGCGGTGCTCATTTCCGTAATCACCGGTCGGAGCATATAAGCCTGATTGTTATACATAGAAAATTCAATGCGTTTTGGGTCTATCAGCACAAATTTCAACTCTTGCGGTGTTTTCTTTTTTATCAGCGATAAAATAAAGGAATTTAAACCAACCGATTTACCCGAACCGGTGGTACCGGCAACCAGCAAATGCGGCATTTTAGCGAGGTTTTTCATGACCGGAATACCGCGCATATTAACACCGATACATATCGGTAAATCATAAGTCGAATCGGTAAATTCAGCCTGTTCGGTGAGCGCTAAAAACGGTACACTTTGCGGTGTCAGATTAGGTAATTCAAAGCAAATATAGGTTGAGTTGGGAATTTCCGTGGCACGAATACCGCTAACACCGAGTTCACGGGCGATATCTTTCATCAGTTTTTCAACGGTGGCAAATTTAGAACCCTTGCAGAGCTCAAATTCAACTTGGGTAACCAGCGGGCCCTTATATTGCGCACCTAAAGAGCCGTAGATGCCAAAGTTGGCTAAAACAGACGGCAGTTTTTCTTCCAGTTCTTGCATTTTTACATACCTTTAGTTGGTATTGATGAACCGCCGAGCGGGTTATAAGCACCGACACCGCCGAAATATTTTCTGAAGAAGCCGTCATCACGCTCGGCTGCTTGAGTGACATCGCTATCAATAGAAATATCATTACCGTCGGCTAAAGTGCGGGTTTCAATTTTGCTGACTTTATTATCTTTGAATGTTATCGCCAAAATGTCACGGTCAAGTTCTTCCGGTTTCATAAAAGCAACACGTTTAACGGTTGATGACATATAAACCCAATGATCACCATTTAAGCCGGTGAGTAAACTCGGGCTGCCTAAAATATCTAAAACCTGTTCTTTGGTTTGACCGCTATGAACTTGAGCGATTTTATTAGCGTCGGGAATATTGCCGCTGTGGGTAATAAATAAATCTGACGAGCAAGCGGCGCAGAAAACGATAATTAACATAGAAAGTATTTTGCGTATTGACATATTTTCAATTCCTTATATGTATTACTATTATAGATATATATAGCACAAGGATTTCAGAATGCAAAAAAAATTTTCATATCCGCTGCAAATAGATGAATTAAAACAAAATGAGTATGCGTTTGTGTTGAAGGCTGATGCGGCTGAACTTGTGGATATATGCCAAATTTTGCAGGTAGAAAAAGTGCATTATTTCAAAGCAGAGATGAAATTAAAATTAAATGTGCGTGAACATTTGTTGAAAATTTGGGGTAAAGTGGCGGCTGAATTAGAGCTGAAAAGCGTGATATCGCTGGAAAATTTTAAGCAAAAATATGAGGTGCCGTTTGAGTTATTTTTTGATACCAAAGCCAATTATCGTGATATTCGTGATTTAGGAAGTGATATTAACGCCGAAGTGCCGGATATTATCGAAAACGGCGTTATCAATTTAGCGGATATTGCTATGGAACAAATAGCGTTGCAAATTGATGATTATCCGCGTGCAGTCGGTGAAATTTTTGAATATAATAACAGCTACGATGAAGAAAAAACACCGCGTGAAAATCCGTTTGCGGTGTTGGCAAAGTTAAAAAAGTGAGCAAAAAATGAAAGATGTGGCGCAATTAACCGTTGAAGAAGCCAAAGCCGAATTAGCGCGTTTGGCGAAAGAAATTGCGGCGGCTGACGGCGCTTATTATCAAGATGATGCGCCGGATTTGACCGATGCCGAGTATGATGCGCTGAAACATTACAATGCCGCAATTGAAGCAAGATTTCCGCAATTGGTACGCCCCGACAGTCCGTCTAAACGGGTGGGTGCCGCGGTACAAAGCAAATTTAATAAAATCACCCATCGTTTTCCGATGCTTTCGCTCGGTGATGTTTTTGCTATTGCCGAAGTAGCTGATTTTGTGATGAGCGTTAAGCGGTTTTTGAACAGCAGTGAAAATATAGCTTTTATGGCCGAGCCGAAAATTGACGGTTTATCATTTACGGCACGTTATGAAAACCGGCGTTTTGTGAGCGGTGCAACCCGTGGCGATGGTGTGGTGGGTGAAGATATCAGCGAAAATTTGAAGACAATAAAGCAATTGCCGTTGGTATTACCACCTGATGCACCGGAGATTGTAGAAGTTCGCGGTGAAGTTTACATGGCAAAAAAAGACTTTTTGGCGCTCAACGAAAAAAATGCCGCTGATGGTGGTAAAATTTTTGCGAATCCGCGTAATGCCGCCGCCGGTTCGCTCAGACAGCTCGATCCGAAAATTACAGCGGCACGACGGCTGAGTATATGGGCTTATACATGGGGTGAAGTTTCGGTACCGCAATGGCAAACGCAAGCTGAATTTTTTCAAAAATTGCAAGAATGGGGATTTCCGGTTAATCCGCTCAATAAGATATGTTATTCGCTCGCCGATATGGAAGCAAATTTTGCGCAGATGATGGAAATCAGGGCGAGTTTGCCGTATGATATTGACGGTATTGTTTACAAAGTTAATGATATTGTTTTACAAGAGCGGCTCGGCTTTTTAACACGTACACCGCGATGGGCGATTGCTCATAAATTTCCCGCCGAACAAGCCTTAACACGTATAAACAACATTCGCGTACAAGTGGGACGCACCGGCGTTTTAACACCTGTGGCCGATTTAGAACCGGTCAATGTCGGCGGCGTGATGGTGGCTCATGCAACTCTGCATAATGAAGATGAAATCAAACGTAAAGATTTTCGGATTGGTGATATGGTGGTGGTGCAACGCGCCGGCGATGTCATTCCGCAAGTGGTGGAAGTGAAATTCGATAAAAGACCTGTTGATGCTAAGCCTTATGAATTTCCGCATCGTTGTCCGGAATGTGGGGCGCATGCGGTGCGGGAAGAAGGTGAAGCGGCATGGCGTTGCAGCGGCGGTTTAACTTGTCCGGCACAGGCAAAAGAGCATTTGAAGCATTTTGTGGCGAAAGAGGCTTTTGATATTGTCGGTTTGGGTGATAAGGTTATTGAAGAATTTTATGATGACGGCATTTTACGCACACCGGTTGATATCTTTACCTTGGAACAACGCAACGGAACAATGGCAACACCGGATTTATTTGCGTTTGCCGAGGAGAGCGGTTTGCATATTGAGCAACGTTCCGGCTGGGGTAAAGCATCGGCACAAAAATTATTTGACGCCGTCAATGCACGGCGCAAAATCAGTTTACCGCGGTTTATCTATGCTTTAGGTATTCCGCAAGTGGGCGCGGCAACGGCTTTGTTGCTGGCAAAAAATTATGGTTCGTTTGCGGCTTTAGAGCAAGAAATGATGGCGCGTGAAACCGCTAAATTGGTGACGATTGACGGCATTGGTGCGAATATGGCGCAGGATATTGTTGAATTTTTCAATGAACCCCATAATATTGGGGCAATTGCGGCATTACGCAAACACGTGATAATAGAAGAATTTGTAGATGATGAAATTAAAGATTCGCCATTGAGCGGTAAAACGGTGGTGTTTACCGGAACCCTAGAGCAAATGACACGAGCCGAAGCCAAGGCGATGGCACAAAAATATGGTGCTAAAGTGGCGGGTTCAGTTTCAGCTCATACCGATTTGGTGGTGGTTGGTGCCGATGCCGGTTCAAAAGCAAAAAAAGCCGCCGAACTGGGGGTGAAAACCATAAGCGAAGATGAATTTTTAACAATGGTAAAATAAGCCGAAAAAATAAAAAAAAACAGAGTAAGCGGATTACCCTGTTTTGTATTTAAAGGTGCAAACTTAGAACTATTTAATATACGGCAATGCGTTAGCTAAATCTTCCTCGGTATTAATATCAGCCGGTGCTTCTTGTACCAATTTGATATTATCAACCAACATCGCCCGCACTTCCATACCGTTTTCTAATGCTCTAAGTTGTTCCAATGCCTCGCGTTTTTCCAATACACCCGTCGGCAAAGAAACCATTTTTTGCAGCGAAGATGCTTTAAATACATAAATGCCGATATGATAATATAAATCCTGATTTGGACACTTTTCCGGATTGCGTGTGTATGGTGCGGTGGCGCGCGTGAAATACAAACAACGCGCTTCCTTTTCTCCCTCTTTTAACCCCATGATGATTTTTACAACATTCGGGTTATTTTTATCTTCTTCGCTTTTAATCAGCATACCGCAAGTGGCAATATCGCACCCCGTACGCTCCACCATTTCCACTAAAGGCAATGTTACTTTTGGGTCCACATTAATATTATCGCCCTGAAAATCGACGACGATATCGTATTTTGTGCCATCCGGATCTAAAATTTTTAGCGCCGCGGCAATGCGGTCGGTGCCGCTCGGCAAATTCGGGTCGGTTAAAATAGCGGTAGCGCCGAATTTGGCACATTCATCAACAATGGCCTGATCACCGGCGGCAATCGCTATATCGGTATCTAGGGCTTTTTTCACATTTTCATAAACGCGTTGCACCATCGTTTTGCCGTTAATTACTCTGAGAGGCTTATTCGGCAATCGGGTTGCGGCTAAACGCACCGGCATTAAGGTTATTACTCTGCTCATTTTCATCTCCTTTTCTCTTATTTAATTTCATACTGCGGCTCTGTCATTTGCACCGCAAATTCTTGCTTAATCCGCGCCATAATTTCCACCTTTTGCGCCGGTTCATATTTTGCACTGGCATTATTCCATACCGTTCCCGGCCAATCGGGATCACCTTGCCGCCGGCACACCACATGCACATGCAGCTGCGGCGTCATATTCCCAATCATTGCCACATTATCTTGATTGCAAGGAAAAAGCTTTAGCATAACGCTTTCTGCCAAGGCAATTTCCCGCATCAATTGCAGACGCTCATCCATGGTTAGATACGTCATATTTTTTACGCCTTCTTTCATCGGCACCAAAAAAATCCACGGATAATATTTGTTATCTTCAAATAGTACGCGGCATAGCTTCAAATCCAGCAAATAATCTTTGGCCGCTAAGCCGGCTACCAGTTCAAAAGCCATCTAAAGACCTCCCACACTTTTAATTTGTATAATCTGTTGTATATCAATATTTTCTGTGATGCAAAGGTTTTCCACGGTCTGCCCACCGCAAATTGCTTCAGCCGTTACACCGGTTGTGACACATAAAATTGGGGCAATTCCGACATTGACAGCACCTTTAATATCGGTACGTATGGTATCACCAATCATACAAGTACGACGCTTATCAATTTTAATACCTTTTTTTTCCAGCATTTTAAAAACATAATCATAGATATTTTTATGCGGCTTGCCGAATTCTAAAATTTCACAACCTTTATCGCGCAACATTTGCGTGATTAAACCATTACGCACTACAAAATTAGCCGCCGAATTCGGTACTAACGGATGCCCTTCTTTAGCCGTAAAATCAGGATTAGCATTCAGCACCGGTAAATTGAGAGCCGCAATTTGCTCAATGAGTGGTACAAAAGGAGTGGCATCTAAGGTATCCCATAGTGTAAAATTGCCATTTTCATCGGCTTTGACCGGCCAAAATGCCGGTGCCAAGTCAGGATATTGAGCTACCGTTTCAGCATAAACAAAAGGTACGCCAACATATACAAAATCGGCCTTATCAAGAGTTGTTACTTGCTGATATTTTACGTTGTTAAAGGCTTTATTGTGAGGTTTGCCGATAACAAAATAGGTTTGCGGATGAGGGCATTTTTGAAAGCTGATATTGCCGCTTATTAAATGTTGCCGCAGTAAATCACCGGAGCTGATAAGATAGGAATAGTGCACATTCTGTTGCATACCGCGTTTGTCATACGAAACGCACATATCCTCGCTTAATCTTGATGTATTAGATATAACCACTACAATTTTTCCTTGTTTGACCAGCTCAGCCATCAGTTCAAGGCTGCCGGGGTAAAAGCCGTTGCCTTCCCAAAATACACCATAAGCATCGAAAAGAAATAAATCGAAGTTGTCAGTAATTTCCCTTAAACTATTGTATATCATTTTTTCTCCACATTTGCACTAGCGCAAATTTAACTTTAAACGGCAATTTGTGGCGTTTATATTGCGGGTTATGTTTTATAAATTCTTTCCATTCAGCCTTGTATGCTTTGTGCTTAACTGAAAATTCCGGTACAATCCATATTTGTTCGTTATGGCGTAAAATTTCTTTACCATTTAAGGTGGCGCCGTTAAAATTCGGCGCTAATAATTGCTGCCGCAAGCGTAACACACTTCCTGCCCGCGGCATATATTCATCGCCGAGCAAACGCGCCAGCACGCGAAATTGCATTTCTTCATGCAACTTGGCAAAAACCGCATAATTCAGGTAAAAAATTTCGCCGCTTTCATTAACAACTTCCGTTGCCATAAATTGCGCTAATTTATTTTGAATATAATCTTCAGCACTTTGCAAGCGCGTTACCGTTTGGCAAATATCTTCAGCCGTTATGGCTGTTTTTTGTGCTAATTCCGGCAGAAAATGGCGGATTTTATTGCGTAAAAAACGTTCGTCATCGTTTGATTCGTCGTTAATCCAAGCAATTTTTTTCTGCCGTAAATAATTTTTCATATCTTCCGGTGAACGATTAAGTAGTGGTCGCAAAATCAGCAGATTATGTCTTTTAACAGCTTCCCGCATGGCACATAAACCTTCTAAGCCACTGCCACGTTGTAAACGTATGAAGAATGTTTCTGCTTGATCATAACTATGATGTGCCAATAATAAACAAGATACCTCATTTTGTTGGCACCATTCGCCAATCAGTTCAAAACGCGCTGTTCGTGCCGCAGCCTCGACATCGCTCTGAGGTTTTTCACCTTGCCAACGTAAAATATGGTGTTCAATTTGGTGTTGCTTCATAATTTCAGCCACATAAGCCGCTTCATCGGCCGAGCTTGGGCGCAACCCGTGATCAACCGTGAGCGCTATCACCCGATAACCGCATGGCACTAATTGTTCTGCCGCCATCAAAACTAGCGCCAACGAATCGGCACCGCCGGAAACGCCGACGGCAATCTTCTTATTCTCTATATGATATTTTTGTAAAAATTTTTTCACTATTTACATCCGAGCTTTTTAGCTTCGGCCGCCGCTTTACGTTTTAATTCGGCATTAGCTTTGGGAAACTCAACATCAAAACTCATAAAGACAATACATGCACTTTTATTATCTTTTAAGTTTTCCAAAGTTATACCCAAACGATAAAGGCTATCCGGTGCTTTATTGCCGTTTTTATAATTTTGATAGCCGTTTTTAAAGGCTATTTTAGCATTGTTTAAATCGCCTTGTTTGGTATAAACCTCACCTAACCAATATTGGGCATTACTCGCCAAGCCGTGCTTCGGATATTGGCTTAAAATATTTTTAAAAGCCAATTCTGCTTCATCATTAAGACCGCTGTTATAGGCTTGCATACCGGCGGCATACATATCATCAGCGCTCATTGATGATTTTGTTTCAGTTTTTTTTTCCGTAGAGTTTTGTTCTTCTTCGTTATGATTATATGAGCCGCCACCAACCGGCGTTAAATCATCACCGCTGATTTTATCACCAACCACCGAGGAGGCTCCTTCACTTGCTACCGGTGCATCAAAAGTTTGCGGCACAATCGGCGCCGGTGCACTTAGTTCTGCCGGAACCGGTTTTCCCTCGAGAATTTTGAAACGAATTTCCATATCGCGATTGATTTTATCGAGCTTCTTATCAATTTCCTTGACTTTATAATCCATCTCATCAATTCGACCATTCAATTGCCGTACATTTTCTTCCCAGTTTGTTACCTTGACTTGAAAATCAGAATTAGCCGCCGAAGCACCTTTATCTGAGCTTTCTATACCGCGGTAAACTTGCCGTTGCAACACTTGTACATCTTCTTTTAATAGCTGAACTTCGCGCGCTAAATCAGCAGCTTGCGCCAAATTAATGCCGAGTAATAAGCCGCAACAAACACTTAAACCCAAAAGTTTTTTCATTTTTATCTCCTTTGTATAGAGATTATTATAGAATATAAATTACCAAAGTCAAATATCGGCGGCATGATTAGCCACAGTTTTTCTTACTTAGTCCGACAGCTCCGTTTCTAAAACTTGGCAAACCACATCATAATCAAAGCCGGCGCGTACCAAAGTTCCCATGTCTTTTTGCCGATATTCACGGCGTTGTTCAGCCGGACGATAAGGACCGATTTTTTTGCGCTCGGCTAATTTTAAGGCCATCGCTAACGGATCATATTCCTGTTCAGCCAATACATTATTAATTTGCGCCTCATCAATGCCCTTTTGGCGCAATTTTATAGCAATATAGCGTGCCGGTTTGCCGGCTTCCAAGTAGCTATGCACCTTCATCTCGGTAAAACGTGCATCATCAAGATAGTGCAACTTTTCAAACTCGGCCAAAATATCTTCAATCCACTGATAAGCTTCGTCTTTGCGCCACTCAGGATTTTCGCGGGCATAGGCATCAACGCGCCGACGCAAAACACTGCGTAAATTAGCCACCGATGATTCAAAACGCTGTAAATAGTAAAGACCGATGTTTTTGAGCCGTTGCGAGGTTATTTTTTTTAAAGGCTTGTGTTGTTTGGCAGAACCCTCGTTGGGCGAATTGTTTGCGTTTAACACTTGAAAATTCTCCTCAAATAAACTAAATTTTGCTCAAGTATAATCGATAAGAGGTTTTTAAAAGATGAACGATAAATGTATTTCCTTTAACTTAGACCATAATCTTTTTCGCGGCCGTATCGTGCGCCTTGATAAAGTATTGGCTGATATTTTGGCACCGCGGCAATATCCGGAAAATGTGACAGCGGCAATGGCTGAAACGACAGCGCTGGGTGTTATGCTTGCCAGTTTGATGAAATATGACGGCTATTTTACTCTACAAATGCAAGGTGATGGCGCCCTTTCGGTTTTGGTAACCGATGTGACATCGAAAGGTGAAGTGCGGACAGCGGCGAAGTTTGATGAAGCTAAAATGCAAGCGGCACAAGAATTACGTAAAACGACCGGAGAACTGGAAGCCACACCGCATTGGTTGGGGAAAGGAAGTTTGATTTTTACCATTGACCAAGGAAAAAATACCGACCTTTATCAAGGCATTGTTGATTTACAGGGTAAAAACTTGGCCGAGTGTGCAATGCGATATTTCAAACAATCGGAGCAGATCGATACTTATTTACGCTTGTTTGTGCGGCAAACCAAAAGCGGCAAATGGCAAGCGGCCGGTATTTTGATTCAGAAAATGCCGACCAAAGGCGGTAAAGAAAGTGAGAACGAAGCCGATGTGGCAGAATTGTGGAATGAGGCCAAAATTTTGACCGACAGTTTGCAGGAAAAAGAAATTTTTGATGCCAAATTGTCGCTGCAAGATATATTGTATCGGCTTTATCATGAGCATCAGGTGGCGGTTAACAAGGAAAACGAATATCACTTCGGTTGCCGTTGCAGTCGTGACAAATTATTCACCACGCTCAGCAATATGAAAGCCGAAGATTTGGATTCATTGGTGGAAAACGGC
>ONQU01000073.1 GCA_900320035.1 uncultured Rhodospirillaceae bacterium
GGCAACTTCCTCATCGGATTCGTCATCTTGATTATTTTAGATTTTGCCACCGCTCTCTTAATTGAACAATTTTATAAAATCGATCGTACCGCCGGCGGATTATTGTTGCCATATGTGGCATGGCTTTTATTTGCTACTTATCTCAATTGGGTAGTTGTTGCTCTAAATGGTAATAACTTTGTGACTTAAGAATTAAAAAGCATAGCGCAAGGCTAGCGAACATTTTTTTTCATCACCGCACGTGCAGCCAAAAGCAGCCGCATTTTCCGACAGCAACGGCACCATATTAGTATTCATCGCCCTAACTACATTGGTTTTATAGCGTGGCGGCGAAGCCAACTGTTGCCATTGTCCGTTTTTATCCTGCACCTGTATCACCTCATCTACCGCATCAAGTTCATCTACATCATTGAAAGCCGTATCGTTTTCCAGCTCATCCACACTACCCACTGCAATAGCATACAGCCCTTGCGTCGTTGTTCCCCATTGAATCTGCGCCAAATCCACACAGGCTTGATAAGGTAACCCTTGTAATGATATTTTAAAAGTATCTAATGCAACATAACCTTTATTTGTCTGAATCGGTGATGATATGGCAAAATTAATATTTCCGGCATACGGATTAACAAGTTTCCCATTTTTTAACATAGTTGTTGGCACGGCTCCGGCAGCAATCAAAGTTGACATAGTAATTTCATTTTTTTTATCGTTTAGAATATAAAATTGCCGAATATTATCAACCAATTGCGAAACTTGAGCCGTTGTGCTGTTGAGTAAATCATAGTCATACACATGCCTCCATGCCAGCTGTAAAAATTTTGCACCATACATCAGAAAAGCACACAACAAAAATATAAGCACAATTTTTCGCACCATACGCCAACGCTTAGTCATCGCGTCTACTTCATTCTGATTAGCCAAACGATAAGCGCGTATCTTCGCTAAACCATCAGTGGTTTTCTCACTATTTTCTGTTGCTTGCTCGTGCATCGGCTATCCTGTGATTTTACCATGACAATGCTTAAATTTTTTACCGCTACCGCATGGACAAGGATCATTGCGTGCCACTTTAGTAAATTTGGCTTGGTCATGCGAAAGCGCTTTACCATCGTCTGTTGCTTCATCATGCTTAATTTCCATTGGTCGGTTTTGTTCCTTATCCATAGCCTGTTGCATCCGTACTTGCGAATTATCTTGAATAACCGTGTGACAAATCACAATGGTTACCCGCTCTTTTAAAACATCTAATAAATCAGAAAACATATTAAATGCTTCTTTTTTATACTCATTAAGCGGATCTTTCTGCCCATAAGCCCGCAAACGAATGGTATGACGCATTAAATCAAGTGCCGCAATATGATCTTTCCATAGTTGATCTAAAACTTGCAACAAAATATATTTCTGTGTCATCTTTACAACACTTTGCGGTAATGTACTTTCCCGTTCTGCTAAACGATTATCAATTTCCTGCAAAATGCGTTCTTTCAGCGCTTCACCGGTAATATCCGGCTCATTGCACCAGTTGACAATCGGTAAAACAAAACCGGTTGCCGCTTGCAAATCTTGCCGTAAACCTTCTTTATTCCATTCTTCGGCCGATGTACCATACGGTACGTGAGCATTGATAATACCTCCTAAATACTCATCACGCATATCCTTAATGGTTGCCGATAAATCTTCTTCTTCCAAAATATCGCGCCGTTCCTGATAAATAATCTTACGTTGATCATTCATCACATTATCATATTTCAAAATATCTTTACGCGCGTCAAAATGGCTTTCTTCAACACGTTTTTGAGCCTTTTCCAAAGCCTTGGTAATCCACGGATGCACTAACGCCTCACCTTCCGGCAAACCTAAGCGATGCAACACATTTCCCATTTTATCAGAACCGAAAATACGCATCAAATCATCTTGCATAGAAAGGAAAAACTTTGATGTTCCGGGATCGCCCTGACGTCCTGAACGACCGCGCAATTGGTTATCAATACGCCGACTTTCATGGCGCTCTGTACCTAAAATATACAAACCACCGGCTTTGAGTACTTTTTCTTTATCTGCCGCCACTTCAGTTTCAATTTTTTGTTTTAATGCGGCAATTTGCTCCGGTGTTTCATCACCTTTCAAGAGTTCCTTAAGCTTCATTTCCGGATTACCACCAAGCTGAATATCAGTACCGCGACCAGCCATATTGGTAGCAATTGTCACCGCCCCTGAAATACCGGCTTGTGCCACAATTTGCGCTTCGCGCTCATGATAACGTGCATTTAAAACTTCAAACTTCAAATCCGGTGCCGCCCGATGCAATAATTCGGCCACAATTTCCGATTTTTCAACCGACGTTGTTCCCACCAAAACCGGCTGCTCACGCTTATGACAATCTAAGATTGTGTTGATGATAGCCCGATACTTTTCCTCTTCGGTACGATACACTTCATCCTGCAAATCTTCACGTTTCACCGGCTGATTGGTTGGAATTTCCACACACATTAAATTGTAAATATCATTAAATTCGGCTTCTTCAGTCATTGCCGTACCGGTCATACCGGCTAACTTCGGATAAAGCCGGAAATAATTCTGAAATGTAATCGAGGCCAAAGTTTGATTTTCTGATTGAATATCAACCCCCTCTTTAGCTTCCAAGGCTTGGTGCAAGCCATCGCTAAAACGCCGTCCTTCCATAATACGACCGGTAAATTCATCAACAATCACCACTTTACCGTCTTTCACAATGTAATCAACATCGCGCTGGAACATTTTATGTGCCCGTAATGCATTGTTGACGTGCTGCACCAAATTCACATTACCTATATCGTAAAGTGAACCATCGCTGATTAAACCGGCACTGCGCAATAAACCTTCAACGTGTTCCATACCGGCTTCAGTCAGTGTAATATTTTTGAATTTTTCATCTTTTTCATAGTCAGCTTCAGTTAAGTTACTGATTAACTTTGAAACTGTAATATAAGTTGATGAAGAATCTTCCGCTTGACCGGAAATAATCAGCGGCGTTCTCGCTTCATCAATCAAAATGGAATCCACCTCATCGACAATGGCATAATTAAAATCACGCTGCACTTTTTCTTCCAGCGAAAATTTCATATTATCGCGCAAATAGTCAAACCCGAGTTCATTGTTAGTGCCATAAACAATATCTGAGGCATAAGCGGCCTTGCGTTCAATATCATTTTTGCCATGCACAATATAGTCAACGCTCAGGCCCAAAAATTGATAAATTTTACCCATCCATTCAGCATCGCGCTTAGCCAAATAGTCGTTCACAGTGACAACATGAACACCCTTGCCTTCAAGTGCATTCAAATATGCCGCTAAAGTTGCCACTAAGGTTTTCCCCTCACCGGTTTTCATTTCGGCAATCATACCTTTATGCAACACAATCCCGCCAATCAGCTGTACATCATAATGACGTTGTCCCATCACACGTTTTGCGGCTTCGCGCACCGTTGCAAACGCTTCCGGTAAAATATCATCAAGCGATTCGCCTTTCTGTAATCGAGTGCGAAATTCATCAGTTTTAGCCTTCAGTTCATCATCTGTCAGCTTAATAAAATTTGGTTCTAAATCATTAATTTGGCGTACAATCTTATATTGTTTCTTTACAAATCTGTCATTAGCACTACCAAAAATCTTACGAGCAATTTTTCCTAACATTCATATTCCTTTTATATATTTGTTCTTACTACATTTAGTTTGAATAAAACCTAAAGTCAAGACCGTGCGCCAAAGTTATAAACCTCTAATAAAAAATCCTTTGAAATTTTAGCAAAATGTGTCTATCATGCAAATTGATTTGTTTATTTTATTTTGGAGGATTATATGCAAAAAAAATATCTGTTTGCCACAACTGCCGCAATTGTCGTCCTGGTTGCTGGTGTCTGGACTTATAAAGTTTGCGCTGAAAAAAACAATGGCATTGCCGCTATTGTTGACGGCGAACAAATTACCGTTGCTGAGGTGAAAGAGGTTTATGAACAAAGCCCGCAATTACAGCAAGTTCCTTTTGAACAGTTTTACACTCATGCCCTTGATGTCATGATCAATAACAAATTGGCCTTAAAAGCTGCTAATGCAGCTCAAGTCCAAGAAAGCGAAGAATACAAAGAGCAATTAGCTTTATTAGCTGACGACTTAGCTCGTCAAATTTATTTGGATCAGAAGGTCAATGAAAAAATAACTGATGAAGCCGTACAGAAAATTTATGATGAGTATGTTACCAATTTCACAGGGCAAAAAGAAATCAGCGCCAAACATATTTTGGTTGATGATGAAGGTTTGGCAAAAGAAATTATTGTTAAGTTACAAAATAAAGAAGCCTCTTTTGATGACTTAGCATTGCAATATTCAAAAGATAATCCGAATTTGGGCTACTTTACAGCAGATATGATGGTACCGGAATTTTCTGATGCCGCTTTCAAAATGGGTAAAGGGGAAATTTCTGCCGAACCGGTTAAAACCGAATTCGGTTACCACATTATTTTGGTTGAAGACGTACGTGACACTCAACCGCTACCGTTGGCAGATGTTGAGCCGCAAATTAAAGCTTCTTTGGCGCAACAAGCGGTCGCTCAAGTGGTTGAGGAATTAAACGCCAATGCCGATATTGAAAAGTTTGATTTGAAAGGTAAAAAAATCAAATAGCTTTCACTTAATATTATAATATGAAGCCCTGCAGTTTTTGTAAATATTTCTGCGGGGTTTTCTTTTATGAAGATTGTTTAAATATTCACCATTGACATCCCTCTTGGATGCGCTTTTTTTAAGCTATCACCCCTCGTTTCGTAAGAAAACGTCAAGTGGTCTTCCGCTTTTTTAATTCGAAGATCGCTGGGCTCGTCTGCGCTATGCGCATCCGAGAGCGATGACATTATAAAAAACACCAAACAACAAGCAAAATTGCGATTAGTAGAGTAAATACGAAGAGGGGCTTCTCCTCGTGTACAAAGTAGTACAGAAAAAACACATATCAACAAGAAAAAAGTTGATGAAAGAGCTTAATACGCCGTAAGCTTCCTTGCGCGGTGTACAAAGTAAATTGAAAATCGAAAAAAATATTAAGAACACAAAAAACTCGGAGAACGAGGCTAATAGAAAAAGGTTTTTCTTCGCGGTGTACAAAGTAGTACATAAGAAGAAAAACCTTTGATTAGA
>ONQU01000063.1 GCA_900320035.1 uncultured Rhodospirillaceae bacterium
ATTTCATTTATTTTTTTGGCATTCGGTGAAATCAAGCACTTTTCATAGCCGTTAACAATGCCGAAAAAGTTACGATAGTTTTTGCGAATTTTTAAAATATCGCGAAAATCAAAACCGAAGCTTTTTTCTTTGGATACTTCTTCCATATAATTTTTAGAAACCGTGACAATGCGGTCAGCCAAATGTATATTGCTTGAGGCTTGATTATATGTATCGGCTACAATCAGAGTATTGGCCGTCCGCGAATTGCTGTTTTTCACGGCTTTTGCATGTTTAAATACAAGCGTTGCTAAATCTTCATACAGCGAATTTAAAATCTTCGCTGTGTTTTTATAATCCCAACCTTGATAACCCATGTGGTGTACAATATGCACAATTGGGATATTTTTAATGGTTTCAGCCACATCTGGCGCCAATCTTCCGGCATAAACTTTGGCCAAGGTTAAATATTTCGTTAGGCCGGAAAGCGCGCCGCTGTGCCAATCGTTGGCAATCAGCACGTTTGGCAATTTAATGTTTTTTTGCGGCAATAAGGTTAAACTTTCGAGCATAGTATAAACACATTTAGAAAAGAAAGCAAAGCGCTCCACTTCATCAATACCAAATTCATTAAGCACATAGCAACCGCCCTGACCGGACGGATTATCAGCCGCTGGATTAATGCTGAAAAAAGTTGTGTTATGCATAAAATAGTAGGTGACGCCGGCTAACTGAGCTTGATAGACATCGACCGCAAATTTACGTAATTTATTTTGTTTACCCTGAAAAGCTACTTGAAAAGATTTTATCTTTTTTACCTCAACATCACGACCTTCGGCACCATGATAAACATTGCCGTCAAGTCCTGCTTTTTTCTTACCGGTATCACCTACATACATTGGGCAAACAATGCTGATATTATGGCCTTGATTGCCAAATACATGATTGAAGTTTTCCGGCAGTTCAGAAGCCACCATACCCAAGCCGCCCCATTTCATAAATGTTGCCGTTTCCGCCGTAATCATCCATGCATTGACTTGTTTAATTTCCGGCCAATTCTCATTAAGGCACTGCTTTTTAGCCATGTTTTGCATTTGATTTAAGATCGTGTCATGAGGTATGCCATAGACCATAGAAAACTTACGTTTATTAAAATTTGGTGGCAGAAAACTAAATTTTTTTTCTCTGGTATATGCGGCATCTTCGGACATTGGCGGACTTTCAAACAAAATTATTTTTTCTCTTACGATGGAATCAGTATAATGCAAATCTTTTTATTCTTCAATAAAAAAGATAAGATTTTATTTTTTAAAAATCATTGCTCTTGACTTAAGTTAATTTTATCACTAAGTTTTAATATATATATAACGAGAAATGCAAAATTTTAAAGAGGGCAAGATGAAAGATAAAAAGAAAAAACATCTGGAAGAAATGGCACAGGAACGAGAAGATGCTTTGAATGAAAACCAAGCCAAATTGGCCGAGCAAGAACTTGATGCAAGTGAGGTTGCGACCGAACTGGAAAACTTGAAAGAAGACTATGCAAAGCTTAAAGATGCGTTTTTGCGTGCAGCGGCGGAAGCAGAAAATACCAAGCGGCGTTGCCAACAGGAAATTGAAAAAAATTCTAAATATGCCATTGCCTCGTTTGCTAAAGAATTGCTTTCGGTAGCCGATAATTTGCAGCGTGCATTAAGTTCTGTTGATGAACAAACACATGCAAATTGTGGTGCTTTTATTGCTGGTGTGGAAATGACACAAAAAGAACTATATCACGTTTTTGAAAAATTCGGTGTCAAAAAAGTTGATTGTATGGGTAAGGTTTTTGATCCGAATTTGGAACGCGTGGTGCAAGAAGTTGAAGACGCTACCAAACCTGCCGGAACTGTTGTGACCGAATTACAATCAGCTTGGACTATTAACGACCGTATTTTGCGCGAGGCTATGGTGATTGTAACCAAAGGCGGAAAATAAAATATTTATTTTTTTCTCGGCAATCAGCGGTAAGAAAAACTTAGTTAATTAAAAATAAATTTTTTTGCGCTACCATGTTGCAAAATGGAGTATTGGGCGTGAAAAAAATTCTGTTTATCATAATGCTGTGTTTGGGCGTCAATGGTTGTGCTATTTTGGATCGCATTGGCGGTTGGGGGAGTAATACCGTGACCGTAAGTAAAGGCGATACTTTGTACAGCATTTCGCGTCGTTACAATGTACCGATTAAAGAGATGATTAACGCTAATCATCTATCTCCGCCCTATACGCTATATGTGGGGCAAAAATTGCGTTTGCCGACAAAACAATATCACACGGTGAAGCATGGCGAAAGTTTATACAGTATCTCGCGTATGTATAATGTTGATATTACCACTTTAAGCAAAGTTAATAATCTACAAACACCATACACATTATCGGTTGGTCAACGGTTACTGTTACCGGCTTCGGTATCATCATATACACCGACAACGGCAAAGACAAAGACATCGGCTGCACAAACCGGTATTGCGCCGCAAGCCAAAACAACTTCTTCTCCGTCATTACCGAAAGAAATGTATACACCGCCGGCTAAAAATCGTAACGCTAAATTTGCTTGGCCGGTTAATGGAACGGTTATTTCCGGATTTGGTAATTTAGGCAGCGGTCGTAAAAATGATGGTATAAACATCAAAGCACCGCTTGGCACGGCGGTAAAAGCGGCGGATTCGGGCATTGTTGCCTACGCCGGTAGTGAATTAAAAGGGTTTGGCAATTTGATTCTGATTAAACATACCGATGGCTGGATTACGGCTTATGCTCATAATGATAAACTGTTGGTACGCAAAGGGCAAAAAGTGGTTCGTGGTGAAAAAATAGCCACTGTCGGCAGTACCGGTTCGGTGACCACGCCGCAATTACACTTTGAGGTGCGTGCCGGTAAAAAAGCCGTTAATCCGCGCACATATTTGCCATAGCCATACTAGATAATGCCTAATTTTTGTGCGGTTATCACGGCCTGGGTGCGATTACTGACATGCAACGACCGCAAAAGCGCATTAATATGCAATTTCACCGTCGATTCGGAAACCCCCATATCATAGGCAATTTGCTTATTTGATTTGCCTTGGGCAATGAGATCCAGTACTTGTGACTGGCGATTGGTTAACGTTTTCAGGCCCGTACTTTTGGTGCTTAAATTGTTAATCGGCGGATTGTTAATCAGCACCGGTGGCACATAAGTTCCGCCATCTAATATGAGCTTCAAAGCGTTATCAAAGACTTTGGCATCAGAACGCTTGGGAATATAGCCATTCACACCGGTTGCCATCACCGAACGAATGGTGCGTCCGTCTTCTGAAGCGGAAACCACCACAATTGCTGTGTGCGGCAACATCTTATGCATCATCTGCAAGGCGTCGAGCCACGGCATATCTTGCATTTCAATATCTAGGATAATGATAGAAATATCGTTGTCTGTTTTGATAATTTTAAAAATTTGAGCATAGTTCGAAGCTTGTAAAATGATAGCTTCCGGCGCAATTTGTTCCAGTCTTAACGCCAAGCCGTCACGATATAGTGCATGGTCGTCCGCAATGAGAATTTTCATTCTAAATCTCCTAAAAAACACATCTTAACCGGCAATTGCTAGTTATATATGCGTCCTCGATTGAATTTAAAGTCCCAGTAACGTATTATTTTTTATCTTTATTTTTTCGGTAAAGCGACATAATTAACGCCGGCTTCACGAAACATCTCTGCCGCGTAGTCCAATTTATCGCGCCAAGTGTTTTTTGGATCACTGGCCGATACTTTATATTCATATGTCACCACTTCTTTAATGCCGGCTTGAATGATAGCCCGAGCGCAATCGGTACAAGGTGTGAGCGTACAAAAAATTGTACATCCCTTAAGTTGTGTGCCGGTTAAGCAGGCATTAAAAATAGCATTTCGTTCGGCGTGTTCAAAAAAGTCATATTTGGTCGGACGTTCCATGCGTTCGTTAACATCATCGTTAACGCCACGCACCAAGCCGTTATAGCCGGTGGTGCGAATTTCCTTATCCGGCCCGACAACCACGGCGCCGGTTTTGGTTGACGGATCTTTTGACCATGTTGCTACCAGTTCAGCAAGTTCCATAAACCGATAATTCCACTTTTCCGAAAACATATTTTCACCTCACAGCTAAAGTTTAGATTAACTTTAGCAAAAAAAATATCGGTTGCAACACCATAGTTAATTTTTCTACTTGACTTGTGGGCAAATTTATTTTACCATTAAGACAAATATATATAATTATGTCAAACTTAAAAAATACGATTATGGAAACATTGATGATTGAAGGCTTTGCTCTTCTGAGTGAGGCAATTGTTGTCACGATGGTGATTTTATTTGTTGGTATTTTTTCCAGCAAGTATTATGAGATGGTAAAGCTGGTAAACGAAAATCAGTTTTATGCCATTTTTATTACATTGTCGATGGGTGCATTACTCCTGTCGAAGTATCTGGTCAATATTGGCAACCTTCCGGCACTTTTCGTTTTGCATCTGATGTTTCACGGTTCGGTGCTGTTTTCACTGGTGAAGTTAACGAAAAAGTTTAAAACACTTGCCTTGACCTACGAACGACAACGCCGCTTTGCTTATGGTTGCAATTTAGCCGCTTGGGCATTTGAAATGGTAGCTATTGTTGCAACAATTTGGTGGCTTCATTTACTGATTGTAACAGCTTAAAACAAAATAAGGCTTGGATTCGTTGATGAATTCAAGCCTTATTGGTATAAAATATTGCAAATTTTATTCATCTAAAATAATAAATTCATCTTTACCGATCATATTTAGCACCGTTCGGGCACGTTCATCGAGTAAATCTAAATCTAAACTGGTAGAAGAAAGCAACTTTACACGTTGTTCCCAATCTTGACGTTGTTTATTGTAGCTATCGTTAATTTGTTCGGCTTCGGCAACCTTATCCAAAAGATACATATATTTAAAAAAGCCGCGATCTCCTTTAACGGCAAAATAGGCAAAATAGCAACAGAGCGCCATGAGCAAAACAATAAAGCCCGAACCTTTACACTTTGCCGTAATATATAACCAAAATTCCATCTCAACCTACTTTTTTTTGACAACTGAGAGTTATTCGAGCATACTTTTATTAAAAAAGAGTTATAATAAAACTTCTAATAAAAATTTTTTTCAGCTGTTGTAATTTTGCCGCCACGCAAATCTTTCAACATACCGTCTTTAAGCGTCACTTCTCGATCCATTTTATGCGCTAACTCGATGTTATGAGTGGCAATTAAGGCCGATAAACCAGTTTCTTTAACTACCTCCAACAGAGTGAAAAACACGTTATCCGAAGTGTTGGGGTCAAGATTGCCGGTTGGTTCATCAGCTAAAAGTAACTGCGGCGTATTTGCAAGTGCTCTGGCAATTGCAACGCGTTGTTGCTCACCACCGGAAAGTTCTGCCGGTCGATGATGCGCGCGATCTCCCAAACCTAAACGTTGCAACAGCCAACGGGCTTTGTCTTCCGCTTGCTTATATTTTATGCCGCTGATTAGTTGGGGTATAACGACATTTTCGAGAGCGTCAAAATCCGGTAATAAATTATGAAACTGATAGACGAAGCCTAAATATTCGCGGCGCAAAAGTGTGCGCACATGGTCGTTTTTGCCGGAGCATAATTCACCATTCATATAAATTTCACCATCGGTCGGCTGTTCCAACAAACCGGCAATTTGGAGCAGAGTCGATTTTCCCGAACCGCTCGGGCCGATAAGGGCCACCACTTCCTTCGGTTTGATTTTTAAATTAACATTTTTTAAAATTTCTAAAACATTCTCACCTTGTTTGAATGTTTTGTTAATTCCCTTAAGTTCTAAAGTCAGTTTACTCATAACGCAAGGCCTCCGCCGGGTCAAATTTAGAAGCGCGATACGCCGGATAAAGCGTCGCCAAAAATGCCATTAAAAGTGTCAGTACCACGACGGTAATAACTTCGGTCATATCAACTTTAGCCGGCAGTTGGGAGAGAAAATAAATTTCGGCTGAAAATAAATCGCGGCCGGAAATACGCTCTAAAAAGCGTCGAATATTCTCGATATTACCGCAGAACAACAAGCCTAGTACCACGCCGATAGCCGTTCCCACCACGCCGATAAAAGCACCGTCCATGAAGAAAATGCGCATAATCATACCACGCGTTGCTCCCATCGTGCGCAAAACTGCCACATCTCGGCTTTTGTCTTTAACCAACATAATTAAACCGGTAATAATGTTGAATGCTGCCACTAAAATAATCAGTGTTAAAATCAGGAACATGACGTTGCGTTCAACATCAATAGCATTAAAAAAGGCCGCATTTGATTGTTTCCAATCATAAACATAAGCATCCATGCCGACACTCTTTTCCAATGCCGCCCGCATTTGCGGTAAATCATTATCATTTTTTAAGCGCACATCAATGACGGTTGCCGCATCTTTTAAGCCGAAATACTTTTGCGCCGCCTCCAAAGGCATGAAAATATAGTTAGAATCATACTCAAACATACCAAAATTAAATGTGCCGATAACGGTATAGGCTTTAATGCGTGGCACCGAACCGAATGCCGTAATTTTACCGTTCGGCGAAATCAGAGTGACCTCGTCGCCAATATAAATTCCCAGTTTTTTAGCTAGTTTATCACCAACGATGACCACATCGCCTTCATAACCGGCTAAATCAATTTGCTTAACTCCTTGGCGTAGAACTTTTTGCTTTAAAATATCTGCCGCATCAATGCCGCGCACCATTGCTCCTTCGGCTGAATGTGGCGATGAAATCAATAGCTGTTTTTCAATAATCGGCAAAGCCAGTTCAATGCCATCAATGCCTTCAATTTCCGCTACGGCCTGTTTGTAATTAGTGAACGGAAAACCGGCAGTCGCCACAATTGAAATATGGCCGTTAATTCCTAAAATGCGGTTCAAAAG
>ONQU01000119.1 GCA_900320035.1 uncultured Rhodospirillaceae bacterium
CGTGTGGTATAATCTTTATCACCGCAAATAATATCAAAATTAAGCTTTTCAGTAGGATATAAAGGTGTTAAGTTATCAAAATTTACGCGTAATTTAGACTTTTCAGGATCATCAAAATTGATTGTATTAACTTTTGTTAAAGCAAAATAACGTTCATTTTCTTTCGGTGCTCTAATTTCACCTTCAACCGTATCGCCTGTACGTAAACCAAATTTTTTAACTTGTTGCGGCGAAACATATATATCATCAGCGCTGGCTAAATAATTTGAATTTGACGAACGTAAGAATCCGAAACCATCGGGTAATACTTCTATAACACCATCGCCGCAGATAACCTTATCATCTTCTGCTAATTTTTTCATAATAGCAAATACTAAATCTTGAACCCGCATAGATGATGCGTCTTCAACCCCTAAATCTTCAGCTTGAGTCAATAACTCCGTTGGAGATTTTTCCTTTAATTCTTTTAAATGCATATTAACCTTATTTGATTTTTTAAATTGAGAAAATTTTTGAAATTTATGTTTTGCTTATAAATAAGAAGTTTTGATAAGTCAACTCTTTTTTGCACATTTTTTATCCATTTAATTATTTATTTAAAATGTAGTTTTTGTTATATAAGTTGTTTTTTGTGTTAATTATTTTTTTTACGCATTTATATCCACATATAATATATATTATGTACCTTTTTATTTTTTATGAAATCAAATATTTAATAAATTTATAAACATTACTAACATGTTGTTGAAAAAGTTGTGAACATGTTAATAAGTTTATGAATATTTTTGCTAATATGTATATAGTTTGCTAGAAATTTCAAGAAGGGCATTTTTATCCACATTTTATATTTTGCTTTGTTGATAAAAGAGTTAATTTATTGAAAAAAGGTAATAAAATGATAATTGTTGGTATAACGGGTTGTATAGGTTGCGGTAAAACTTATTTAGCAAATATCATCGAAAGTATAGGTTATAAAGTTTATAATCCGGATAGATGGACGCGTGAACTTTATCAAAAAATGTCCTTTTTATCTATCATAAAACAAAATTTTCCGACAGTTTTTAATAGTGATGTGTTTAATAAAAGAGCACTTCGGCAATTGGTTTTCGATGATAATAAACAATTGAAAAAACTGGAAAATATAATTTATCCTTATTTAAAACAAAGATTAAAAAAACTAATTAATAGGAAGGCAAAAAAGGATGATATTTTATTTTTAGATGTAGCTTTACTTTTGGAATTCGGTTGGGATAAATATTGTGATTATATCATTGTGGCTGATGCCGCTGATGATGTACAATGTGCAAGGGTGATGAAGCGTGATGGAATTTCGGCAGCCGATTTTGCTAAAATTATGGCGGTGCAAATACCAAAAAAAGAAAAAGAAGTATATGCGGATTGGGTAGTTAATACCGAGCAGCCGCAAAATATTTTAAGAGTACAATTAATAAAGTTTATTAAAGAGATATTAGAATGAGAGAAATTTGTTTTGATACCGAAACAACAGGTTTAGATCCGTTAAGTGGCGACAGATTAGTGGAAATTGGTGCTGTTGAGTTAATAAATCATGTTAAAACCGGTAAAATTTTTCATGAATACATCAATCCGGAACGAGATGTACCCGAAGAAGTAGTAAAAGTGCACGGCTTAACAAATGAATTTTTGGCTGATAAGCCTAAATTTGCCGAGATTGCACAAAAGTGGGTAGATTTTATTGGTGATGATGGTATTTTTGTGGCACATAATGCTGAATTTGATATGAAATTTATTAATTATGAGCTTAAAAAATGCGGTTTTGCCACTTATGAATGGGATAGAGTTGTTGATACACTTGCTTTAGCGCGCAGTGAATTTCCGGGAGCACGTAATAATTTAGATGCTTTATGTCGGCGTTTTAATATAGATAATTCGGCGCGTACATTTCACGGTGCTTTACTCGATGCTGAATTATTAGCTGAAGTATATTTACAGCTTTTAGGTGGTGATGAACCGAGTATTAAGTTTATACAGACAACCAAACAAAATAAAGTATCAAATAATGCAAAAAGAGTTGAAATAATAGAGCGGCATTTTAATATATCGGCAGCGGAAGAAGAAAATCATCTAAAATTTTTAGAAAAAAATTTACAGAATGCTTTATGGTTGAAAAAAGATGAAAGTGCTTAGTTATATACAATATATCAAACAAATTTATATTAATAAACAAATGCTTGTATTAATGTCACTTGGTTTTTCCAGCGGCTTTCCTTTTTTATTGGTTTTCGGAACTTTAACATTATGGTTAAAGCAAGCAGGCTTGGCTTTAGCGGTAATAGGTACTTTTTCTTTGGTAAAAATTCCATATTCCATCAAATGGTTGTGGTCACCGCTGATTGATAATATAAAAATACCGTATTTACATAAATTAGGCCGACGTCGTTCATGGGCTTTGATTATTCAAATTTTACTGTTTACGGCAATATTTGCAATGTCATATATAAATCCGGCTCAAAATTCCGGTTTAATGGCGGTTTTAGCCTGTATTACCGCTTTTTTATCGGCATCGCAAGATATAGTTTTAGATGCTTATCGGGTAGAATGTTTTGCGAGTGAACCTAATAAACAAGCCAACGGCGTGGCTATTTTTGTGTTAGGTTATCGCTTGGGTTTAATTTATTCCGGCGCCGGTGCACTGTATTTAGCCGCTTTATATGATTGGAATACAGCTTATAAATTTATGGCTTGTGGTGCGCTGATCGGTTTATGCGCGATATTATATACCAACGAAGCGGTAATCTATCAATATAAAAAACAAAAGCAAAAAATCACAGAATTTTTAAATACTTCTGTTGTTGAACCTTTTAAGGATTTTATAAAAAATCAACACTGGGGCTGGATAATATTGCTTATTTTTACTTATCACTTGAGTAATGCTTATGTAAATCCGTTGCTTAATCCGTTTTATGATGATATGGAATTTACCAAAATAGAAATTGCTAATGTGATGAAGCTTTATGGTATGATTGCAGCAATTCTGGGTGGTATTGTCGGTGGTTTGGTAATTTCTAAAATAGGTCTGAAAAAAGGGCTTTTTTACTTTGGTATTTTACAATGTTTATCAACACTGTTGTTTTCATTACAAGCAATCTATGGACATAATATGCCTTTGTTTATCACGGTGGTTACGGTGGAAAATTTTGTTTCCGGCTTAGCAACAACCGCTTTGGTGGCCTATATTTCATCGCTATGTAATAAAGCATATACAGCCACGCAATATGCACTTTTATCTTCTGTTGTTGGTATATCGCGTGATATTTTTTCAGCCAGTAGCGGTATTGTTGCCACCACAGTCGGCTGGAAGTTGTTTTTTGTAATTTCAGCCCTGATGAGCATACCGAGTTTGTTTATTATAAGTTTGCTTATTAAAGATGATAAGAAAGTTTAAGCAAATTTTTTAATTTGCAGATTCCTTGATTTTTGCTCCGTAAAGAAAGGATGACCGTATAAAAAACAGTGCAATGAGGTGATGATATTTGTTAGATATGTTATTTCTTTAAGCATAGTGAGGTTAGGGTATTAGGCGAGCGATGAAAAAGGAAAAGATTAAAACAAATGCCGCACTTTAGGGGTGCAGCATTTGTTTTAATCATCATCTTCATCATAGTCGGTCCAATCATCAGAGTCGAAATTAAGGTCTTTAAAAACTTCCTTGAATGATTGGGCTGCGTAAACACCGACGGCAATAAGCAGAGCCACCGGCACAGCAATTTTGAACAATGTTTTTTTCATAAAATCAAATAATAAACGTATCCCGAGGTACGCATTAGTTTATAATATATAGATAACTTTATGTTGATCGTAGGTTACAAAAAAAGGTATTTGTTGTCAAGTATAAAAAGTTCAATTATTATGTGTGTAAAAATATATTTTTCTATTAACGGTATTTTAATATAATTTGTTGTATCTTCAAACAAAAGACTAGGATATTTGTGCCTTTTTGGTTTGAATATTCGAGCAAATACAGGATGTTAATTAGATGCCAAAATTTGGTTTAAAATGCTTCTTAGGAAGTTTCATTCTTTCGTTAGCCGCTGTTTTTGCAGCGACTAAGGCGTATTTATTTTATCCGTCTGAGTTTGGGACGGAAGATGAAAATGTTGCTAATATTAAGGTGTGCAATATTGATTTGTTTGCCAATAATAACGAAGAAGACTTAATTAGGCTCAAATATGAAAAGTTAATGGCCGAAGAAGACGAGAAAAACGATGCTTTAGATGTTGCAGCCGATCTGCGGCAAGTAGAACAGCTTGCAACGGCAGAAAATGTAACATCAGAGATTTTATTTGCCCCGACGGAAGATGATGAACAGGTGGCTGAAACAGCGCAAGTTACGGAAATAGAAGATGTAGCGGAGAAAGCTGATCAAAGTTTGGATACAGTTACGAATCAGGCGGATGCAAGCGATGATGAATTTAAAATTACCGATGCCGCGGAAGCAACAATGTTTGAGATTCCGTTGACGCACAGCTTTGCACCACAGGACAGTAAGGTGGCTGTAACAGAGCAAGCGGAAAACAATCAGTTAGCGTTAGCTGATGAAAATGTAAAAGTAGATAACTTGGGAGTTGAAAGTAAAACGACTGCTGCTAAGAAAGAAGTGCCGTCATTAGACGATGATGATCCGTGGGAAGTGGCTGAGGTTGCAAATAAAAATATAACCCGCAATCAGAGAGCTGAAACGGTAAAAGAAACAACTACGGGCAATAGTGTGCCTTATAAAATGCAGAAGAACATTTTGATTCCGATACCAGATGAAATTGCTAACGACAAGAATTTGACGCCACAATTTTCATCTTCGGCAGAGAATATTAAGCTGGAAGAAGAATTACGGCGTAAGCACGGACGGCCGCCGCTTAATGCTTCGGAAAGTGAAGTTAAAGCCAAAGAGAATAGTGGCGGTATTTCAACAAAGGTAACAAAGAAACAGGAAGATGAGCCTGTTTATGATTCTTCAGATGACGACAATGCGGAAGTGCAGGAAGAAGGTGGTAGTTTGACCGATAGTATTGCAGCTTGGTTCTCCAGCGATAGAAAAAAAGCGAAGGACGATAATTCGCAAAAAGAAAAATCAGAGGATTCTTCCAAGCAAAACGAATCTTCATTATTTCGTAAACTTTTGGGATTAGGCGTGGCCAGTAAAGATAATATTGCGCCAACGGAGCTGAAATTGTCATTTCAAGCTAATCGGGCAGAAATTTCCGGGCAAACCTTAGAGTGGATTAAGGCGTTCTCGGAGAATGTGGTTAAATATGATGATGTTGCAATAGAGATTCGGATTGATCGTTCAGCATCATATGAATTGCAGCAGAAAAGATTGAATCTACTTTACAAAATATTGGCAAATAATGGCGTAGAATATCGTAAAATTAACATAATTTTTACCGATAGAGAGCCAAATTCGTTTATTATTAGGAATGTTCGTTATGTAACAAAAGAAGAAAAAGCAGAAGTGGTGGCCAAAGGCAAAAGTCCTTGGTATTGATGCTTTAAAGTTAACAAGTGTTATAGGAAAATACGATGAGATACACAGATAAAACAATGAAAAAACAAATAACAGTAGCTTTGGTTTTGAGCAGTTTATTGGCGGCGACCGGCTGTGTTTTTGATAATGGCAGTTATGCGCGACCAAGCAACATTATAGCAGAAGATGCTGAGTGTGCTGATGGAATTTGCACCAGTAACCAAGAATATACGGCTGTTTGCGTTGAAAACACCGATGGTTATAGTGAATGTCGTGATGAGAGTGCTGTAAACTATACGCGCACGGCGGCTGATTTTAGAGAGTATGGTGAAAGAAGTCCGCGTGATCATCGTATTACGCAGGCGGGTGCCGGTAATAATGTATCTGCATCGATTAGACCAAGTATTGATAATGAAGTGATAGAATATGAAGCGCAAGTTGCTGGTATGGCATCTGCTCAAGGAATTAACGGCTACACACCATCACAAGCTGATCCGGTGTCGGCAGAAGAAACAGCAACCAGAGATTGGTTGGCTGAAGAAGGACAAAGTTTGAAAGAATTGTTAACGCAATGGAGTGATGAATCCGGTTGGCGTTTGATTTGGAAGACCAATCGTAATTACACATTGAATGCGGGGGCAATGTTCCGTGGTAATTTTGCCGATGTTGCGTCTGCTTTAGTGAGAGCTTTCGCGCGAGCCAGACCGGCACCGATTGCGACATTTTATAAAGGTAATCGCGTTTTAGTGATTGAAACAATGGAGGATGAAAATGCGTATGATTAATTTGTTAAAACCAGCTATATTAGCTCTTATCGGGATTACGGTAGCGTGTTCCATATCTCCGGAGTTAGATGAAAAAATGGCCAATCAGACCGAAGAAGTTATGGATTTGAACCAAAAGGCAAAAGTTCCTGGAGAGCCGGTGCCGGATGATGTGGTACGTGTAAAGAACGATATTTGGCTTGGAGATACCAGTACGGTTGAGTTCGAGGGCGAAGCTATTCCAGCGTATTTAGAGGCCAAAGACGGGGTGACGCTTATTAGCAATCGGCCGATAACGCTTTATGAAATTGGCACAATGATCAATAAAATTACCTCTCTTTCGGTACGTTATGCGCCGGAATTGGAAGAAAATGCCATTGCCAATGCCGATAACAATGAGCCGTCAATGCAAGATTTAGGTGCGCAATGGACCGATTCAACACGTATGTTGGTTAACTACAAAGGACCGATGAGTGGCTTGCTTGATGAAGTGGCTAACCGTTTCGGGATATGGTGGAAATATGAAAAGAAAGAAATTTATTTCTACAAATATATTACAAAGACGTTTGTGGTTTATTCATTGCCGACGAATCCGACGTTGAATGTTTCTGTGGGCGGTTCAGGTGGCGCATCCAGTATATCGCAATCAAGTTCGGTTGATGGTATGGATATGTGGAATAATATTCAGAGTTCTGTTCAGTCAATGATAACGCAAGATTCAAATTTGGTTATTGATAAGGCGAATGGTACAATTACGGTAACTGCAACGCCGACGGATATTAAACGGGTGGCAAAATATATTAATGAGCAAAACCAACGTATTTCAAAGCAAGTAGCGATTAGTGTAAAAGTTTTGCAAGTGGCTATGACGGATTCTGATAAGTACGGTTTGGATTTGAATGCTACGTTTAAGGCCGGTTCAATTAAGAATTTAACGGCGCAGTCTACCTCATCAGTTGATGATACATTTAATCAGTTGGCGATGGGTATCAGCAACAAGCATTGGGATGTAACGGCAGCGATTGGTGCTTTGTCGGAAGAAGGGCGTACAAACTTAGTGACGAGTGGTACGGTGACGACAATGAACAATAAGCCGGCACCGATTCAAGTGGTGAAGACGCAAAACTACATTTCAAATATCACGAAGACAAACAGCGGTGATAGTGATACGTACGATATTTCGGTTGAAACAGAACAAATAGAAACCGGTTTTACGATGAGTGTATTGCCGCGTATTTTGGACCATGGTCGAGTAATGGTGTTCTTTAATTTGACATTATCAGATTTGTTGGATTTGGAAAATGTTAACATTTCGGGTGGCGGTGAAGATGACAGTAACAGTCAGTTTATTCAAAACCCGAAGATTGAAACCCGCGGGTTTACGCAAGAAGTTGTTCTTAAATCAGGTGAGACACTTATTTTGGCCGGTTATGAACGGGTTGAAGATACAACTGATAAGAAAGGCGTCGGCTCGGCGAAGAATCCGATTTTGGGTGGACAACAATCAGCAAAAGAGGAAAAAAGTTTGCTTGTTATTATGTTGACACCGGTGGTTATAGAATCGCCGTTATCGCCAGAGTCAAGAATGAGCGACTAAGTTAGAAGAAGGAGAGTTTAAAGTGGCTGAAGAACAAACAGAAGAAAAGGCGTGGAAAGCTTCCTTTGATGCGGATGGCAAAAAATATGCCGCCAGCCTGTTTTGGCAACCGCTGTTAAACGAAGAAAATCCTTTGCCGGAAGTTAAGGAAGCTGCCGAAAATATTTTGGAAGGCGCTGATTTGTATGCGGTACGCAAAGGAAAGTATCCGCAGTTTGGTTTGGCTGCTTCAACGCAAGGTTTCAGCCGAGGGTTACCATCTGCTGCTGTGGCGCTTGTTTCGGGCTTAGGCAATATCAACTCCTTTTTGGGCGTTTTTAAAGTTGATGCCGGTTGGTGGTATATTTGTTACAGAAACGATGTTATTCTCTCTGATGGTGATACATTGTTTGTTAACGAGAAGGATGCCAAAGACCAGTTTATTTCAATGTTAGCGGTGCCTGATTGGGATGTACTATTTGCGCCGTCTGAATGGGGTATTGAAGACACGAGAAGTGACGATTTGTCGCAGTTGCTTGAAAAGGGGTTGCCGGCGAAGCTTGATAAGATTTATTCATCAAATGATTTTGCGATGCTGGGGATTATTGTTGCCGGTTTTGCAATCATTTTGTGGTTTGCTTATTCCAGTTTGAAGAGTATGTTCTTTACGCCACCTAAGGCGCCGGTGATTACTCCGGTAAAGCAGGTTTCTTTACCGATATATATACCACCGGAAGCAAAACCGTGGGATAAAGTGTATAATCCGATTGATGTTGTTAAAAGTTGTTATACCGGAACAAAGAAAGTGGTACAGATTTTAACACCGGGTTGGAAACTGGAAGGGATTACCTGTACACCGGAAAGTGGTATTGTGACGTCGTGGCGACGTGAGCTTGGGCGTATAACATGGATGGAGCAGGCGTTGCAGACATCGGGTGTTGATTATACTTCGCGTGTTATATCGAAAGACGGTAATACTTTTATGGTGACTTTTCCGATTGATGAGATAAGTACATTTAATTCGCCTCCGGAATATACAGAAGAAGAATTAATTAATATAATCAATGATTTAAATCAGACTTTAGGCATTCGTATCAATATTACACAGAAGGATTGGGTGTCGCCGCGAGGCACAAGCTATGGTATTTTGGACTATAAAATAACCAGCAATAATGACCCTCTTACTTGGATGGAGTTGTTGATGAAATTTTCAGGATTATCGGTAAATACGATTAGGTATGATGTAAATAGAAGAATTTGGCAATATGAAGGAGAAATTTATGAGTTACAATCTGAACAATAAGAGTATGGTTATCTTAGCTTGGTCGTTTGCGGTTATAATGACCATGACGGGTGTTGCGAAAGCGCAAGACGCTGTTCCTTCCTTGTTGGAGGAAGAAAATGCGGGAGACGC
>ONQU01000052.1 GCA_900320035.1 uncultured Rhodospirillaceae bacterium
CATTAAAACTTTTCATTGATTTTGAAGCTTCTCCGGTGTTTCTATCTAAAGCCTTATCCAACTTCTGTGTAATTTGCGTCATGTTTTGCATAATCTGCGGCAAATTTTCTTCTAAATCTTGAATTATATTACCAAGTCGAGACAAGGTTTCTCGGAGCGGCACTTCTTCCAAATCTTGTGACAACATGGCAAATGAAGAGAGTTCGGTCGGAATTTCCCAATATTTTCCGGTGCCGCGCAACACGACCGGTGTTTTCGGATCCATTATCAATTCAATCATTAATTGGCCGGTCAAATAATTTGCCGAAACAAGCCGCGCCCGCAAACCTTTGGCGATTAAATTATCCAGCATTTGCTTGTCATTCAACTCGCCGCGATCAATGACATCTTCTACACTGTCTTCAACGTTAAATAATACTAAAACCGGTGTTTTAAATGTACCCTCTTTTAAATTAGCCAACAAACTGATATCGGCTACTTTGCCGACTTCAACACCTTGAAACACCACCGATGAGCCAACACTTAAACCTTGAATTGATTCTTCAAAATACATCACCACTAAATCATCTTCATCGGTGGTAAATTTTTGACCGGCATAATTCAGAATAACGCCGATAAATGCGGCCAGCCCTAAAATCACAAATAAACCGACCATTTTATAGGTTTTCTTTGACATCTTATTTTCCTTCGCCTCCACGGGTTAAAAACTCATAAACTGCTTGATTTGGCGGATTTTTCAGCAAATCTCGCGGATTGCCGCGCGCCATAATCGTTTTACTTTCCGCATCTAAAAAGATGGAATTGTTGCCGATAGTAAATATCGAACTTAATTCGTGGGTAACCACCACAATAGTCGTCCCCAAACTGCGGTTAATTTCCAAAATTAATTCATCTAAGTTGTGCGAACTTATCGGATCTAAGCCAGCCGACGGTTCGTCAAAATAAACAATATTCGGATCAAGCGCTAAGGCCCGTGCCAAACCGGCACGCTTTTTCATACCACCGGAAATTTCCGACGGATAAAAATCATCAAATCCTTTCAAGCCGACCAAGGCTAATTTCAAACCGGCTAATTCACGAATAGTTGCCGGCGAATAGTCGGAATATTGTTGCAACGGCAACATAATATTTTCCGCCAAGGTCATAGAACTGAATAATGCCCCGCTTTGGTATAAAATGCCTGATTTCTGCTGAATTTTTTCTATTTCCTTAGCCGACGCCGTCACCATGTTAACACCCTCTATTTCCACCGTACCTTTAAGCGGCGGCAATAAACCGGTTAGAACTCTGAGCATACTGCTTTTACCGCAACCACTTCCCCCCATGATGATAAAAACATCACCTTGATTAACCTGATAATTGGCATCATGCAAAAGCACATAATCACCATAACCAACAGATAAACCGGTTGCTTTGATAATTGCTTTATCGCTCATACCCCAATCTCCTGACAAATAACGGTAATAATGCCGGTCACCACAATCATCCAAACAATGGCATTAACCACCGAACGCGTGGTAGCCACCCCAACGCTGTCAGCATTGCGACCGCAGGTTAGACCGCTGTAACAACCGCATAAAGCAATAATAAAACCAAAGCAGAAACCATGAAAAATGCCAACCAAAAAGTTATTCAAATTAAAGGCATTAAAGGCATATTTCCAATATTCCTGATATGGTAAATCCATCATAAAAACACCGATAAAGGCTCCGCCAAGCATGCCCATAATATCGGCCAACATCGTTAAAATCGGCATCGCCACAATTAAAGCCAATAACCGCGGCATTACTAAAAAATCTATCCGCGAAAGTCCCATGGTTTGCAGAGCATCCAATTCTTCGTTAACTTGCATGGTACCAATGGTTGCCGCATAAGCCGAACCGGTACGACCGGCCATGATAATTCCCACCATAATCGCACCCATAATCCGGCACATACCGATTGTAACTAAACTTGCCACATAGATTTGCGCGCCGAATGTTTGCAACTGTACCGCCCCAACAAACGCCAAAATTAAACCAACCAAAAAGCTGATCAGTGACACAATCATCAGCGCTTTAGGACCACAATCATCCAAAGCGGCATAAAGGTCAATGCGGCGCATAATTGAACGAAAACTTAAAAATCGCAATAAGCCACAAAACACTTCGCCGATAAAACCGCAAACATCATTGATGATTACCCACAGCCCGACCGTTTCGCGCCCAACATATTCCAACAAACTTTTAACCGCTGTTCTGTTTTTTTCCGGCTTACGGTCCACTGCAAATGCCATATTAACCAAGTCTTGCACATTCTTCGGCAGTGCAGCAATTTCAACCTCGATATTACTATCTTTACTGATTTTTATGGTTTCATATACCAATAAAATCAGCGATGAATCCCAAGCCTTTAAATTATCCGATTTAAAAACAATTTTGCTTATTTTTTGCGCGACCGCCATTTCAATTTGTTGCCAAACGGTTTGAATATCATAATTAATAACATCACCTTGCACCAACACTTGAAGCGTTGTGCCTTTGGTTATAACTTCCACCGCCTTATTTATCTGCTTTGTTTGCATTCTCTAGGGCCTCGCTTAATTCTTCGGTTTCCAGCTCATCTAAGTCTTCCGAAGCAACCGCATAGCTACCGTTAAACCATCGTCCTAAATCAACATCGGCACAACGCTTCGAACAAAACGGCGCATGCGCTGTATCCTTATAAAGTTTTTTACAAATTGGACATTTATGCGTTACAATCACTTCACTCACGGTTCAACCCTTCCGGTGCCGCTGCAAGTTGGACACTCAACGGTATATAAATCACGCAATGTCGGCCGCCGACGTTGACGTAAAATTTCAATATTGCCGCCACGGCTCAAACCTAAAACACGACTATGCGCAGCATCATCAGCCAGTTCTTCGGACAATACATCAATTACCGCTTTCATAAAGCGATATTCTGATGAACCGGCAAAATCAATAACAATTTTTCCGGCCAAATTACGCAAGCGAATCTGCCGCGCAATTTCGCGTGCCGCTTCCAGATTAAGTTCATCGATTTCCCCAACATTATGCGCTCCGCCGCTATCAACATCAATGGCCACACAAGCCCGTGTTTCCTCAATTTGCAAAGAACCACCGTTTGCTAATTTAACCGTGCGATTTAATGCTTCTATGATTGCATCATCAACACCATATGTTTCAAATCCTTCGCGTGCTATCGTCACATCTCCGGCAAAAACCTCTTTAACAGCTTCAGCTAAATTTGGTGCATCAACAATAACCTCACGCAAATCATTTTTATAACGCCGCACATATTCAATCAGCGGATTCTCCTTAGCATACAGCAATGCCGGTGCATTCAAGGTGCGAGCTTTTTTGCGGATATCTTCATAAATTTCGCGCAACTTGACCATTTCATTAACAATTTCTGCTTCTTCAGCCTCAATTGCTGCCGTGCGCAAAATCCAACCTTCTTGGCCGACGCATTTTTCACGCACTAAACGCTGATATTTCTCTGCTTTTGCAACATCTTCAATTTTGCGCGAATATTCCACGTCATATTTAAATGGGCAATAGACCAAATTTGTGCCCACCAGTTGAATGTTACGTACCACTTTAGCGCCTTTTTCTGCGTGTTTTTCTTGTGCCACTTGCACCACCACGCTCTGTCCTTCATTCATATTAGCTTCCTTCAAAGCCGGCTCATAAGCATTCAGAAAAGCCTCCGTACCATCGCCGATATCAACCAAAAAACCGGTCTTATCATGGGCCAAATTTATTTTTTTGACAATGCGCGCCAAATAAACATTGCCCTCAAGTGCGCGCTTTTCATTATATATATCAATTTCTGCCAAACCTTTATCATCAAAAACGGCTATGCCGAAAGATGTATCATTATGGTCATAAACTATTTTCTGTGCTTTCATCAGATTCCCTCTCCCTTTAATATATTCAATGTTTCATAAAGCGGCAAGCCGACCACACCAGAATATGAACCGACCATCCGTTTTACAAAACCCGCTAAACGTCCTTCAATCTTATAGCCGCACACCCCATGCCATTCGCCACATGCCACATAATCTTCGATTTCTTGCGGTGTCAGCAGTTTCATCGTCATTTTTGTGCTCACCGTGCGTTGCGAAACGCGCCCGTCTTTATTAACCAGACACACCGAGCTGATAACACGATGTGTTTTTCCCGACAACATTTTCATCACTTGTCGCTGTTGATCATCGTTCTTAGATTTATGCAATATCTTTTGCCCAACCACCACTATCGTATCGCAGGCCAAAACATTTTCATTAGGTCTCAACTCAGCCACATGTTTAGCTTTGCTAAGCGCCATACGCCGCACATAAGGTAACGCCTTTTCATAGGGTAAACAATCCTCATTAATATCAGCCGGCAATATTTCTTTGGGTTCATATGCCACTTGCCGCAACAGGGCAATACGTTGCGGCGAACCCGATGCTAAAATATAATTCTTAGCGCTCGTCATCTAATTTTCATCGTCGAAAGTTTTTTCTATGCGTTCGTGGCGTTCTTGCGCTTCAATGGAAAGCGTTGCTACCGGACGTGCTTCCAAGCGTTCCAAGCCAATCGGCTCACCTGTTTCTTCACAATAGCCATAGCTGCCATCTTCAATACGATCGAGAGCTTCATCAATTTTGGTAATTAACTTACGAATCCGATCTTTAGTACGTAAATCCAAAGCCTTATCGGTTTCTAAAGAAGCGCGATCAACATCGTCAGGTTGGCTCAAACCACCTTGGCGCAATTCCTCTAAAGTATCAACCGATTGTGAAACAATTGATTTTTTCCAATTCAACAGCTTCTGGCGGAAATATTCCAGTTGCATTTCATTCATATATTCTTCGTCAGCCGAAGGTTTATAATCCGGTGGTAAAACGATAGATGTTGTCATTATTATATCTCCTGTTTTAGTCATAATTTATATAGTTTTAACAATAATATTTTTGAACTGCAAGTCTTATTATGCAATATGCACGAAAATCAGTTAAATACCCACATAATAGAGTTCGATATTAGATCGGTACAGACACCTTCACTACCAACACCCGTTCCGGCCACTTCCGAACGCTTAATCGGCAGAACATAGTCACCACTGTTAACAGTTTTATATGCCGGCCAATTCCATTGGGTACCGTTTACCGTTATTGAAAACAAGTCAATATATTTATTGTGCATCCAATCTTTCATAGCTAACTCAATACATTGGTTACGGCTTAAATTATTAAATGTAACGGCAAATTTTGTGGTATCACTCCCCGGATGTCCTATTGTTACCGAACCCCCGAAAGCGTGGTGTATTGTTCTGCCTCCTTCGCTATCCTTAACCCGATAGGTCGAAGGAATCATATTAAATCCTTCCTTGTTATCTTTTGTATTAATCATCGTCACAATATCTGCATAATTTGCCTCTATGGCACCGGCTTTGGTAATAGAATTCGCTAAATCAGTCAATTGCAGAGATGCTTTACTGTATTTATAATCACCATACGCTTTGGAAATAATATAACCGATGCTAACCGTTAACGTCATCACGACGGCAATATAGCCCATCATCTCTATCATAGAACGACCACGTTGATTTTCTTTTTGCTTTTTCATTTCAAACCTTTCTTAATATTCGGCTCACCTTAGCACAAAATATGTTTATTCACAACAAATTATTATCAATTTACTTTTATAAATAAATATTTTATGATAGGTCATTAACATTATGAGGAATAATATATGAAAAAGATTACCTTTCTTTTAACATTCGGTGCAATATCGGCAATAATTTATACTGCTCATGCCGATTCTTATCAATATACACCTTATGTCGGTTTAGACTATGTATATAATCAGACCAGCGGTCGCGGTTTTTCACCACGCTATCACACCGGTGGCATACATCTCGGCTCAACATATAGTCCGTATTTTGCCACCGAACTGTTTTTCAATCAAAGTGGTCATGATACCAAGCATTTGCTTGATCATAAAGTAAAATCATCATATCGTGCGTATGGTCTCGATTTGCTGGCAAAATTACCTTTGGGTTGTGAAAAAAGTTTTGCATTGATTGCTACTGCCGGTTTTGGTGAATATGTTTTCAGACATAAAATTTTGTCGCAAAAACATCATAATGAAAACGGCTATGGTTATCGTTTCGGTGGCGGCATGCAATATGCTTTTAACTCACATTGGCAAGCACGTTTTCTAACCCGCTTTGTAAATTTTGATCACGTCAGCGGTTATGACCACGATGTAGAATATAACTTAAGTTTGGAATATCTCTTTTAAGGAGCTTATCATGAATAAGAAATGGATTGTCATTTTATGTATGTCGATTTTGCTTTGTTTTAGTTTCTATTTAGTCACAAAAACCAAAAATGCGGACCATACCGTGGTTGAAGCAGATGTTGTAGAAGTTGAAGTACCTAAATTACCGGAGCAAATATTCAGCTTCAGCCAACAAAATTTACCAACCGGGTGCGCACTTAACGATACCATGTTTTGTGCTGTAGAAATGGCGGTTAAATGCACCATTAATCCTGAATTTACCGGTTGCGCTAAGGCTGATCTGCCTAAATTTGTGTTTATGAAAGACCCGGGGCTTGATCGACCAACCGAAATGAATTATAAAATTATCGATAAAAAAAGCCTAAATAACGATACTGTTGAAATATATACTGAAAGCAACTGCAACGGCAATTGGTTCGGGCTTTGTCAAGGAACCATTATTTACGTCATGGCTCGTAAGCCGGAAAATTTGTGGTACGTTAAAGACATTTATGCCATAGAGTAGCTTATTCTCTAATGATATCTTGATTATACTTTACCACCGTAAAGCCGAGCGGATTAACAATACGCGCGTAAATGGCGCGACGCTCAGGATAATATTTCGGTGTCACTGAGGCACGATAACGCAATGTTTTTAACACCAACGCCCCACTTTCTCCAATATGATTACGTGATAAATTGTAAACCGTAAAATTAACATACCATGCCGGTGAATTTTCGCTTTCTTTTTGAATGCTGTCAATGCGCACTTCACTCGAATAGTCATTACTAAACATTTTATTGACGGCATGAGCATTTTTACCGACAAACTCTTTGTAAACCGTTGGCGAAGACAAATAGTTTACTATTCCGCCGGGCCCCCAACGGGTTCGCATTTCATCCATATCGTTAACAACCGTATTGCGTAAGATAACATATTGTTTGATATACATCTCGGTAAACTGCCGAATTGAAGGCATTTTTTCCGAAATCGGTTCATAGCGCATCATATTTTCCGAATCTGTTTGAGTTGTTATGAGAAGCGGCTCAACAATAATCTCCGGAGCTAAGCGAAAAATGACCAATGTTGCACAAAGGAAAAAGCTTAAAGACAAGATGGCACACAATATAACCAACCGTGACAGCCAACGAAAATAAAGCTCCTTCGATGAAAACACTTCATCGTCGGAATCGGTAACATATTCCGGTTGATATTCAGTATTTTTTACCGTACTGTTAAGATCTTGAATATATAATCTCTTTTCACCTTGACCTAACTCTGCCACTTTTTACTCCTTCACTTACTTGGCATAAACAGCACAATATGGTTTTTGCATTTGGCTGATTTGTTTATCCATTTCTTCATGTGCGCGCTTATCATATGCATCGGAAATTTCTTTATTAGCCAAGTTTTGTTTGATATTGTACTCAACTTCCGCATTTGTTTCCGAGCCACCTATTTGAACCATTTCATCATCGTCCAATTTCAGCAATTCAATTTGCCGTTGAATATCATCAGCTTTTTCTTGAATAGCTTCAACCGTAATCATTTTTCGCACCTTAATCAAGCTTTCCAATGCCTTACGCATATAGGCATTTTTATATCCGTCTAAAGCCGCTGCCGCCATATCGTAGTCATCTTCATCGGCTAAATCCAAGTCATCACTTATTGTATCGCCAAATTCATTAAAAATTTCTTTCAATTGCTGATGAATCTCAACAAGTTGTTTTTTCGCCTCAAGCATATTTTCTTCAGCCTCTTTATCTTTTTCAATAAAATTAAGATAATCACCAAATTGATTATGCGTGAACATTGAACGCATCCCAAACTTATATTGTTCCATCATTTCCTCACTATCTTCATCACCAAAATTATCCTGTGCATGAACAGCACTTAAAAAAGCCTGGTTAAATGATAGTTTATATGGTGGTTCGATATGCAAAAACATAAGTTGAATCGGTGACGCGTATTCCGGTACATAAGCTAAAATCTGTCCCAATTCACTTGACTGCGAAACCTGCTTGGCTGATTCCGGCGCTCCCATAATTTCCGCATACCCCGTTTCCGTATTAATTACTTTACCGTTTTGATTCTTCAATAATAAACATTTCTGCTGAATAACATTCTCGGTACCGGCATTAAGATTGTACCCGAATAAATATGGTATATTGTCTTTATTTACAGCCGCGTCCGCTATTTTTCCATTGTATTTACACGGATACGTTCCCGACCGGCTGAAAGCCAGTTCCGGATTGCCGCGATTTAACAATTTTTCCAAATCTATTCCTCTTTCTACAAACGGACGGTTTTTTAATATCTGTTTCCATATTTCCGGAATATCTGCACCGCTGTTCAAAAAACCTTCTGCTGTAATAGTTATTTTCCGACTGTCCGACGGTTCATCATCCTCATAATATTTTTCAATATTATCAAAATCAACACCATCGAAATAGAATATTTCACGCAGCGGTGCCGAAGCAAAGTCAAGCGGACCGGTCGGCGCTCTGAAATCTCTCGCTTTACCATTCATGCTCACAAAATAAACCGCACCGTTTTCATCGTTTGGCTCAGGAGTTGTGCAATAATCATCAACACACATATCCAAAAAAGCCTCAACAAATTTGTATTTCGATATTTCAGCTAAAATATTTTCAGCCATATCACCACTACAGCCTTCTCCTGGCGTACTGAAAATCTTGGTCTTCATATCTAAAATGCTTTGAATCATCTCATTATGAATATTTTGAATTGCAGCGGTATTATCCGCATAATAAATTTCCGATGATGCGCGCATATCATGCAATTTTTCAATGGCCGCATCAATTTTTTGCAAAATTTTATGTCGCACGCAGTTAACCGCATTCCTTATCAAAGCAACGGCTTTAACATTTCCGGCCGCTTCCTCAATCAAACCGTTAATATTTGAATTTTGAGCACTTTGTTCTACCTCGTTAATCTTGTTGCGATATTCGATAACGGTATCACTGTATTGCTTAACATGAGCCTTTATTTCAGCATCTATCTGTTGTTTGTATTCTTCAATGTTCGCTTCCAGTTCGGCTATTTCTTTTTTTATGGATGACACATCTAAGTTCAATTCTTCTTTCCGTTGTTCCGCTTGCAGAATATTGTCATCATTTTCCGAAATTTCCTGTTGCATTTTTGCTCTCATCGGCGATTGTGAAATATCAACATGCTGTTTATCTTGTGTTTTTTCTGCCCGCAGAGCATACATTTCTTCTTCAGCGTGAATACCTGCTTCGTTTTTAGAGGCTGCCTGCTCAGCAGAATCCATCTTTTCATCTTGTTTATTAAACTCTTTATTGTTGGTATCTAAAATCGTATTTAATTGCTCTATGCGGTTCCCTGCCGCCACAATTTTTCTCTTAAGCGCCGCTTTCTTATTTTCATGATCTTGTAATAATTGTTGCAAACGTGCTTTTTCTTCGGCAAGCAACGCATCAATCGTACCATCTTGCGGAACATTGTTAATATCTGCTTCCAACATATTGATTGCATCTGCCTCATATACTTTTTCATCTACCCATTCTCCCGTCTCGGGAACTTTATACTTCGCCGGATAAGACATATTTTGATTAACAACACGCGCCGCCGTTATAATCAATTTTTCCAAAGGTAGATTTTCTATATATGCTCTGATATTTTCATATTTACCGTCAATATATTGATCATAAAATTCTTTTTGATCATTCCACAACGGATATCTATGTTTCACCGTACCGAATTTACCACCCTGCTTACCGTTAATATCACGCACCATTGCTTGAGATACCAAAGAGCCGCTCATCCAGTTTAATTTTTCGGCAGCACGAATCTCATCAATCATGGCATCTTGGTCATTGGGATTCTTAATCGCATAATCACCGCTTTGCTGATTTGAATTCGCCATTGACACTATCGGATTATTTTGACGCATTTTGCGGGCTTCGCGAGAAGAATCCTCGCGCATCGTCACATATCTGTCCGCACTTTTATTGTTTGTTGCATCGCCGTCATCCTCTAAATATGCATCAATTTCGCCGCTGGCTGCCTGTTTTTTACTTTCATCATAAAGTGCCAGTAAATATCCCGATAACCCCGAACGCATAGTTATGTCTGTCAGTTCCGTAACATAACATCTTTGTGACGGATTATTCGGACAATCTATATCATATAATCCCAGACCCGTGACATCATTTGCACCATACGGACAATACATTTTATCCTGATATAAAGAACAATCCGCACCAACCCACGAATGAAAAGCATCGGTATAATATTGCCCGACATAGTTACGAATACATTCCTCGGCAAGTGCCAAGTGCTCGCGTATCTTGTTGCGATATCTTTCTGTTTCGTGATATGTAACATACATATTTCTGAACGAATCCAATTGACTTTTAACATTGTGCGCACGAATCGCATTTTGAGCCGCAGTTTGGGCTTCATTCAAAGATTCCAAACTGGCAAAACTTTCTTCTTTTCCTGATAAAGAACTCTCAAAACCACCCGCTCTGTCCATCACATCAAAGCCGTTCTGCGTTTGAATCTTTCTATCTTCCGAAGTGCCCTCAAACCATTCGTTATCAGCAAAAGCCATTTGCCATTGAGTCATACTCTCGGCATTTTGCATTTGCGGAAAAATTTCTAATGCCGAAGTTTGTTCTTCTTCCGTTTTTTCTTCTTCGTTTTCACGAATCTTAACTGCCGTTCCGATTGACATTACCGCATTATATTGTGCATCCATCGCCAACAAAAATTCATTATACCACATAATTTGATCATACAAACGCGCAACCATTAAATCGGCCCGCC
Organism: uncultured Rhodospirillaceae bacterium; assembly: GCA_900320035.1. Classification (GTDB taxonomy): domain Bacteria; phylum Pseudomonadota; class Alphaproteobacteria; order RF32; family CAG-239; genus RUG410. The sequence goes on from ONQU01000052.1 coordinate 11,092, forward strand.
ACAAGCACAGTCCGTCTTCCTCTTCTTTTGAATTTTCACAGTTTTCACTCTCATCAAAACCGGCCGCATCACAATCTTCACCCATGGTAATGCAACTTTCAATTTTATCTATTTGTTGGAGTTTTTGCTCTATTTCTTTTTCCATTTCACGAGCAATGATATACATCTCCAGTGTTGTGTCGATTTTAAACTGTTCTCCTATTTTTTCATATTCATCATTCGTCTTTTGTTTACCGCTCGGATGTTGCAAAAAGAGCTCAACAAATGCCTTTTGTACATCAGCTTCACTGTTGAGATCGACTTTTTTAGATTCTTCAATCAGGCGCGACGCCGAAGTCACTTTTTTACCGGCAATTTTACCCAAACCCTTATTAATTTGCGAACCGGCGAGTGCCAAACCTTTTTTACCAAGATGCGCAACCACATCCTGTAAATTCAATGTTGACCCTAATTTATCTTTGACGCTCGTCATTAATGCAACATTTTTTTCAAGCTGTACCACCGCTGCCGGATCCGTAAAATAATCCACTTGCGCACCGCCTCCCATCGGCATACAGTCCACACTGCAATTGCAAAGACAAAAAGCATCAGCACGACCAACATTCAATACTATCAACCACAATCCTATTAAAACAGCTAAATATTTATTCATGATGTGCCTCCCTGCTATTGCCCTAATTTCTGCCCTATTTTATCTTGTGCACCTTGCAAAGCCTGCCCACCTGTTTGAGCGATTGCACCTCTTCCTTTTTTGAGCAAATCATTGGCTTTGGTTTTCAAACGCCCACCCAAACTCGGATCAAAAACATAATTATCTAAATTAAAAAGTGTCACATCCTGCGAATAATCCTTCATTTTATCATATGAAGTCCAACTTTGAATGTGTTCCATGGTTTCCATTCGTATTTTTGCCAATAACATTCTGGTTAATCGTGCCGCGCTCTTGACCGACTGAATATCAACACTCAACTGCATAACTCTGGCTCCGAAATTTGTTTCAGCCGATTCCGTTATCGCAGCATGTGCCTGCTCCGTATCATCACCAATTTGCCACGCTGCACCGTCTGATTGAACCGCTGCCGCAAACAAATCTTGTACTGCTTGATAATAGGCACGTTTGCGATTTTGGCGAATCCTACTTATATTACCCTGGTTTGGTTCTTCGTCTTCTCCCAAGAAAAAGTCATTGATAATTTGCGTGTATAATGCCTGCGTTTCTTGCGCTTCTTCTTCACCGAATATTTCATCGGCCATTTTATCTGCCTGATTATTCATTTCTTTTGCTATATCAACTTCCTGTAAGGCGTTTGCATACTGCTCATATTTTTCTTTGGCTGCGTCAATTTCTTCCTGTGCCGAAACTTTCATCGCCGCATATTTCTTGGCAATTTCATCTTTTTTCTTCGCTAAGCCTGATTTATCCTCCTGCTCCGACTCTTGCTGTGTATCTGTTTCAACCTGCTCCATTAAAAGTTGCTTCTGCTTTTTTAAATCTTGCAAATCCATTGAAAATTGCAAAGCTTCATCACTTCCCGGGGTTACCGCTGTCACCGCCAATTCTTTTTCCATAATGGCCTGCTCGATAGCTTTAATTTTATCGCGACGCTCCTGTTTTTCGGCTTCGTCTAACGCTTTTAACTGTGCTTCGGCATTGGCAACGTCTTTTTGTGCTTCCTTTTTACCTTTCAATAAATCTTTTCCGACCGACGCCAATTCCGATAAATCTAAATTGCTTAAATCCGGCTTAGCCCCTCCAAGCATACTGCCGGCAATATCCTTAACATTGAAATTTCCGCTTTTAACAGCGCTGATACCGGTATCAAGCGCTTTTTTACCTTGCTCACGTGCCATTTTTTTGGCCTGGCTCATAAGTTTTTGTTGAGCGCTTAATTCTTTTCCTTCCGGTTCGCCTTCTTCACCGCCGCTGGTTTGCTTATCCGTTAATTCTTCAATATTCTGTTCAAAATTTTCGCCACTTTTTTCCACCAGAGATTGCAGATAATTCGTGCCTATACCCAAAGATGAAGTAATACCAAGTTCATGAAAAGCATATACTTCCGATGAGCCCAAAATCAAAATCAATGATAAAATCGCCGCGCCGAATATATTGTTTTCTCTCATATCTTTTCTCCTCTAATTGGCATCATCTTCATCCGGTTTCGTCGGCGCTTGCATATTGGATAGCTGAATTTTAGCCATATTTTCTTGCATATTGGCCATTGCTTGCATAATGCCAATCCAACGCGCGGCAGCACGCATTTTAACTTTTTTAACTTCAGCGGTAACATCCGACACATTATCACTGCTACTTTGCTGTTGTTCCTCTAAAAGTTCAGCTCCTTCTTGCTGTAATTTATATCGTTTAACTAATCCGCGAGCATACATGGCACTTACATTCATGATATTTTCTTCGTTGATCCGATTTTCGAATGCCTTCTGTGCTTCGACATCATTTTTTTCTTCTCTGTTAACATAGGCTTCCGCAACCTTATCTTGCATATCCGCTGTCGGCTCACTGCCGCTTACCGACGCAGCAATACCGCTGGCGGCTACATTGCTGACTTCTTTTGACTTTGCCTCGTTAATTTGGCTCTTCACACTATTAATCTGATCTCGAGCCGCTTTTTCCATATTTTCTCTGCTACTCACTGCCGTTTGAATTTCTTCAGATTTTTTCTCGGCTTCCTTTATCACCGGCTCTATCGTCGATTGCGCTTTTGTTAAACCAGCCTGTATTTTGGTTATGATTGCCGTTTTGGCGCAAACATCAAAAGGCCATGAAAATATGGTGATGAGCAATATTAAAAAAACTTTCTTCATTTTTCATCTCTCCTTTTTAAGTCCCCACCAAAATGCTTTTTATTCTCAATTTTTTATTCCGCCCATTTCTGCCGAGTTATCAAGCAACCGTTCATCTATCGGCTCGTTCGAATTTGTAGGCGTGTCCGCATCATATTTTTGCTCAGATGATTGCGTACCTCCGGTTTTTTCATCAAGCACCATTTCCTCTTCTTCGCCACCGCTCACCGTCACACTGGTTGTCTCGGTTGAAGCAGTTATTTCGGTATCGCTGATTTTTTGCTCGCCCGTGGCTTCTTTAAGTTCATTGGCAATCGCCTTGGCATCAACATTTTTCAAATTTTTAAGCGCTTGATATTTCGCCCCCATTGAATATAAATAAAGAAAATCATTAATTGCCGATTGTTGCAAATTGCTGGCGGCCGACATCGAAGCCGTGGTCTCAAACGCCGTTTGTGTCTCCCCATTGGCTTTATCCTGATCCTGCCGTGCTTTCGCATAATCAACATCGCCGGCACTGCGCTCAATTGCCTTGATAAACATATTTTGAATCTGTTCCATATTTATGGCTGTATAAATATCGCTATTTTCCCCACGCTCTGCATCTGAATTTGCATTCATTTTGGCAATTAAAGTCGCTAAACATCTTTCAACTTTTTCTTGCTGTTCCGGCATTATGAAAGTATCACCGTTTAATTGGCAATAAATTGCCAAAGCATTCGGCACGATCTGTATATTCTCATACATACCGGAAAAGTTGATATTTTCGGTATCTCCGTTGGCCGGTAATACCGGTGGCAAACCGGCATCCATTTGCGACACATCTGCTAAAGCCTGGGCTTTAAGCAATTCACTATACATGGATGTCAAATCAAGCAAAGCCGTCATTTGCTTTTCTGTTGCTGCCGCAATACCGGTCTCATCAAATTGACCATCACCGCCGGGACTATTGACAGCTTGCGTCATTGTTGCATAGTCATCTGTATAATTGGCAACATTACTGTTCTTATTTGCACCTTGCGCTACCGTATATACCCATTGGTCTAATTGTATTTGCTGAAACTCTTTTTTTCCTTCTTCCTGAATTTTAGCATCCGAATCATGTAACTTAGCCGCCAGCTTATTCAGACATTCTTTAACGGCGGCAGTATCGCTGACAATGACATCATCGGCAATCTGGCAAAAATCAGCCAACGACTTTGAAATCACCCGACGTCCGTGATATGTGCCATTATACTGTTCTTCTGCACTTGCTGAAGATACCACTAAGAAACAAACTATACCAACAAGAAAAAATAACTTTACCACGGCCAAACATTTGTTTTCCGTCGCAATATTTGCAGAATGTATCAGTATTTGGTGCGGAGCTGTTCTCATTGTTCTTTTTCCTTTTTATCTTTACCACTCCATGAGTAGCTTATATCCTTTGCGCCTTCAGCTGCCACTTTACCGACATCGCTGGCTTTTTTCTTGGCAGAAGCTCTGGTATTTGCCAGCTCCTCGTTCCTTTTTTGTTTACATTCCGCCATTCTTTCTTGCTTCATCGTCTTGCGATTTGCTTTAGCGTCTTCAATACATTTTTTGTAACCGTCAGGATCTTCTTTAAATTCCTCTTTACATTTTTTCTTATCTTCTTTCTTTTGCGACATCAAATCTTTTGCTAAATCCGCACCGCATTGGCCATATTCTTTAGCCGCATCAGCCAAACTGCTCGCCTCGTCTTTTAAGCTGTCCAAAGTATCTTGCGCTGCTTCAATGGTTGCTTTTACGGCCGAAAATGCCGTACACATTGCACCATAGCCACGCTGTATCATATCTTTTGTTTTTAACATAGTGGATTTGGCTTTTTCGACGTTTGCTTTAATCTTTTCCATTGTACTGCCTTGATGAGCATAAACTTCATCAACTGCTGCTGTCGGTAATGGAATAAGCGCTAAACACTCATGAACAATACTGAAGGTCAGCATGATAACAATCGTCCAACTCCACCATTTGACATAACTTTTCTTTTGCATCATCATTGTTCAAACCTCCGTTCCTATTCCGCCTATTTTAAGTTTAGCATAGATTTGTCGGCAAAAAAATACTTTTTACCAAACCTAGGCAATATTTAAATATTTTGTAACAAATCCATCCTCGCCGTACTCCTTAATCAGTTGTTGTACCAGCAACACGTTCTTACGACCGGAATTATAAATGCGTAAATAACGTCCCAAACCACTCAAGTCGACATCCAAAATCACCGACTCGCCGGTCGCCTTGCGTGAAAGCAGTATCGCATACGGAAAATCGCGATAAGTTTTACCGAAAATGAAGTCCATCTCGCTCTTGTTTAAATTCCAAGTAGCATAATCTTCCGGTTGTGCTTGTGGATTTCTGAAGAAAATAACGGTTTGACATTGACCGCGAATCACCTCGCCGACACCGAGTTTATCAACAATATTCGGCTGTTGAAAAGCACATAAGTAAGCTTGCCGCTTCTTACGTCCTTCTTGCAAACCGGTAATGAAAGAGTGTCTGAACATCGGGTGTTTAAGCATCGGCGCCGTTTCATCAATCATAATCAGTGACGGCACACCGGTTTCGCCGGTTTCACTCTGAATACGATGCATAATATAGCTGATTACCGCCGGTGCCAGTGTTTCATCATCAAAAATATGCGTAAAGTCAAAAGCCATAAAACGCCGGCTCTTCAAATCCAAGCTGTCATTTTGACCATTAAAAATACTTCCATATTGCTCCGGATTAACCCAGCGGAAGAGCTCATGGCGCATCTTACCGGTCGGCGAAAAGCAACTTTTGTATAAATTCTTAAGCATCCGTTCTTCCGGCCGCAAATAATCAAATGCCGTTGTCACGGCACGCGCTGCCTCACGATCGGCCAAAGCATCATTCGCCACCATAGCAATATTTTTTAACCATTGTTGCAGGAAATTACGATTATTTTTGGTATTTTCACAGTCAAACGGGTTAATCGAAACATTCTTTTCATCACCGTCAAAACCAACATAAGCACCATGCACAGCACGCGTAAATATCTGCGCACCCAAATAGCGGTCAAAGAAAAATACCCGCAAATCCGGATGCCGCATCGCTTGACCGGCTAAAAATGTCAGCAATGTGGTTTTACCTTGGCCGGTTGGACCGATAATGCAACAGTGTGCCACGGCCGCATCTTCGCTTGATACGTGAAATTGGAAACGATATGGCGAACCCGACATGGTGCGGAAAACCGTAATTGCTCCCGGTCCCCAGTCACTCTTACTAAAGCCTTCGGATGGCTTATCAAGCGTAATCCCCATGGCAATCACGCGTGACAAATAGCGATATGTTCTCGGATAGGTATCATAAGTTGGAAATTGCGTGAAAAATACCGCTTGCGTCACCCAACCTTCGCGCACCGGTGTCACGCCAAACGCACGGCAAATACGTTGCACTTCCGATTCCCCAAAGTCAATTTCCTCTTTGTCTTTACCTTTCAAAATAATCGTCATGGCATATTCACATAGTGATTGTGCATCACTATCACTATCATCAATGGCAGCTAGTGCTTCAGCGTATTGTTGTTGCACATTGCCCGAAAAACTTGTTACCATTGCCATACGTTGCTGTTGCGCCAACAAAAGCCGCGCCTGCGCCCGAAACAGCGGCCGAATATTGTGCAAAATAATCAATTCACAATCAATTGCATTTAATGAATAAATCATGCTTTCGTCCATGGTTTCGCCACTCACGCGAATCCCCATTGCTATTTCGTAAATCTCCTTATCACCCGAGAAAAACTTGATAATTCCTTCTTCGCCGGTAAAGTGAATATGGTCAGCCGTCAACATTTCGCACAAACGAGCACCTTGAGTATCTCGCACTTTCGGTTCCGGTTTGCTTACCGGACTGCACAAATGTGAAAACAAATAAAACGGACTATCTGTCGCCGCACTTGTCTCTGTTTCATACATCGGACGAACACCATACTCACCCATCGTCGAAATCAAGCTTTGCGATGCATAGTTTAAATCTTTCAGCGCATCTTTACGGTCAATAACCGAAAGAACAACATAGTGCCTGTTGCTATAAACACGATTCATATTACGAAACCAGATTTCAGAAATCGTTTCTAACAGCGGATTATTAAACTCACGCCGTTCCGTTTCCAACGACACATGATCGCGCGTCGTTATCACGCGACAAATTACCTGCATATTGGCTAAATCATCAATCCATGCTTTCCGTGCCATCATCATCGAAAAAACCTTTTCCGGCGTGGCCGAAGCCAAATCTATGCCGTCCAACCGAAACACACGCGCATAAGAATTGTTACTGCATTGAATGGTTACACCATCACTCATCAATTTCAAAAATGGTAAAAAGTCAGAAACACGCGACTCACGCGGTTGCGGCAACACCCAGTTGCCAAACCGCGTTGAGAGCAAAATAGCAAACGAAGCAGCGGATAAAATACCAATCACAGCCACCGCAACTTGCATATTGCTTAAACCTTCGATAAAAATACTGGCAAAATCATACTCATTCATGGCGCAAACTTATTCCCCTTTACCGAATATAAATTTTTACTAACTTTATTTGACTGCCCATATGCTTGCAACATTGTTGACATATGCGGTTCTTTGGTACCGTATATGGTAATGGCAATGTGTGAAATCAAAATACTTGTAATGAAAAACAACGGGTTCATATCAGCCAAACCAATCCCGATAAACAGCATCGGAAATTGAATACCTAAATTAACCAACGCCGGCACAAACGGTGCAAACAAAAACTTTGGCGGCTGAGCGACGGCTTTTAATATATCTTCTCTCATCGACCTCTCCTGGCTAATTGTTGCAATAATTCTGCGGCTACTTGTTCATCTCGCACATTAAGTGCCATAACCTCACTGATTGTCTGAATAGTAGCACTGCTCGTTTTATGGCGTAAATCTGTTTTATCAGCCAATAATTTCATTGCCGTGCGTGCTTTTGTAAATTCTTCCCGCACCACTTCACTATTTTGTTCGGCAACCAATTGTGAAACTTTAGCCACATTTTGTGCACTACCATCACCTGCTGTCGGACTCCTCGCCATCATTTCATCTATCTGTTTTAGCTTTTTCAGACTGATGATTCCTTGATTATTCAAACGGTTATAATTCGTATTAATCTCGCCGGCCGTCAATTTCGTTGTATTCCGATCAGCCGTTTCTTCCATATAAGCTTGGACCGGAAACGCAAAAAACAGCAAAAACAAGAACAATACAGCCAACTTCATCTGTGCTTGTCCCTTTGCCTTGTCATCCGTTATCTTCAAAATAATACCCATTGCATCATCACCTATAAAGCTTATTGATTTTGACTAACGTTCACTTTATCCACATTTCCGACATTCGCTTGTAAATTTTCCGAACTGCTGTATCCCGTACTTTTAATTCCGCCAATCCATGACGAATCGCCGGTTTTGGTAAATGTATTAATCACATAAACCGTCATTGACAGCAGAAAAACGCTGAACATAATGGTGGCAAACACGTTCCATTTGACTTTACCGAAAATTGCCGCAAACGAAAATACAATCAAACCAAATCCGGCAATAATATACCCAACGGATTGCAAGCCGCGGCCGATAACACCGGCACGACAAGCAAGTTGCTGAAATATATTACCGCTACCGCAACCGACATAGCCGTAATCATCACCCAAACTGCTGGAACCGACATATTTTTCCACATTACCGCTGGTGGCACTGCCGGTTGACTGCGCGGCACTGTTTTCGCTACTGCCGCTGTTGCTTACGGATTGTCCGGCATATCCTGACCAATCATGTCCTTTAGCTACATTATCTTTAATATTGTTCATGATATCGGTGGTTTTATCAACATAATCGGTATCCGAAGGACGCGCAATACTCGGTGGTGGTTGATCATTATTGTCATTTGAATTACTTTTGGACCCCCCCGAGCCACTAAAATCATAGCCGCCTAACATCGGCTGTGCCCAAGCATCACCATAAGCCGTCAGGCCCATCGCAAAAATAAACAAAAACGTGCATAATCTTATTAAATATTTTTTCATCATCAGCCCCTCCTTACGATCCACCGGCAATATCAGCACCGGCCAAATCTGCCGTTTCGTGAGCGAAAGAAATAATAAAAACACCGATTAAAATGGCAATTAACCACTTCCAATTAAAACTACCGAACATGCCGGCAATGCACACGCAAGCTATACCGATGGTGGCGGCCGGATAAATAATTGTTTTCAAGCCTTCAAAAATATTATTTCCGGCATTTTGCAAGGCACCAAAAACAGCAAACGCATCATTGGTAGATAACAAAACCGACAACAACAGACCGAGCGTCCATTTGTTGTCGCTTATAAATTTTTCTATTTTTTCAATGCACCACATAATTATTCTCCTGTTAATGTTTTATAACTCATTTAAACAGTCGTCCTTCGATTGCTGTTTTTTTATAATGTCATCCCTCGATTTTGCCTGTATTAAACAGTCATCCCTCGATTTCGCCTATATTAAACTGTCATCCCTCGATTTCGCAGAAATCGTCAAGGGATCTACCGCTTCTTTATTTTAATTCGAAGGTCGCTTGACGCATTTGCCTAACGGCAAAGCGAGCGATGACATAAAGGTGACGCACCGCGCCGCCCGAGAATGACGTCATTCCTTCCTGCATTATTTACGATGTCATAAATCGGCAGCCGGCAATCCGACTGCCTAAATTTTAATACGTATTTGTGCCTAGTGTATCATACATTGCACTACCGACGCCGGCTTGCGATACATAGTCAATAATCTGACCGGCCGCTGACACGGCAGCCAAACCGAAAGCTAGAGCACAAACCCAGCCCCAACGCACTTTACCAAACAGCGCCATAAAGGCAAATCCGACCAAACCAAAAGCCGCTATGATATAGAGCACCGTTTTCACATTACCGAACAAATCCAGTAATTTACTGGTGACCGTTCCCCAAATGGCACTCCCCAAATTTGCCGCCGAGCCGCCGGCCATACCAACATAGCCGCCAATTCCGATACCGCCACCACCGGTAGATACGGAAGTTACGCTACCCGTGCTGCTTCCCGCATTAATATAACCACTGGCACTGGAACTTCCTCCTCCGGAAACACTGCCAACCAAACCACCAAAGAGGTTCTGCATGAAGTTGCCGCTACCATTGTTAAGGTTGTTCATCAAATTAGCACCATTGAAATTAAAGCTGCTGCTACTTGATGACGAACCACCTGCATTACTGCCGCTGGAGGAACCTTCGGTTGTCGTTGTTGCAGTATTATCATCTTTCGCCCAAGCTTCGCTACTATATGCTAAACCTATTGCCGAAACAAACAGCACCGCAAACATGATTGTCAATATTCTTTTCATCATACTCTCCTCCTTTATTTTTTCCTGCTCGGTGAATATGTTTTGATGATGAGGGATATATCGTCATTCCGAGCCTTCCCTTTCTGTCATTCCGAACGCATGTGAGGAATGACACATTCTTCAGAATGACAAAGGTCTTGAACGACAAATATCCTCATACAAATCAACCCATTTCGGGTTCATTTTGTTTATCATATCAAGTTTTTTCTGTCGTCGATATCCCTTAATTTGCTTTTCCCGCAAAATTGCATGTTCCGTATCGGCAAAAACTTCATAATAAACCAACATATTCAAGTTATATCGTGCCGTAAAGCCATCATAAATTTTATTCTTATGTTGCCAAACACGTTTAACCAAATCACTTGTCACCCCAGGATTAAGGCACACCATATTTTTTGTTGGTCATTATGTAAACATACATCGGCTTCATTCATTTTTCCCTGATCATCAAAACATATTCACGATGCTTTATAACTTTGTCCCCAGTCAGAGGGGGCTGTTTACCCCCTCACGGGAACTGAAAGGTCTGTTATTGACCACTAATACCGCCTAAGCTATCGCCTAAGTCACCAGAAACGGTTCCACCGGTGTCCGCAGTATTAACGGCATAGTCAACAATTGCACCGGCTGCAGCCACAACAGCCAAACCAAAGGCTAATGCAGCAAACCACGGCCATTTTACCTTACCGAAAATAGCTTGGAAGGCCAAAGCGATTAAGCCGAAACCGCCGATAACGAACAATACGGTTTTAGCATTTTTAAACAATTGTTGTAACTTATCTTTAGCTGTACCAAATACCGATGCAGCCGAAGCTTGATCAACCATGACCACGCAGAACAAAAACAGCAATGCTGTCAATGTCCAGACATTATTCTTTAGAAATCTCATTTCAGTTCTCCTTAAAAAAATTAGTTTTCCTTCTACACTTTTATCATAGCGCACTTTTTGTAAAAACACCAGTAATTTTGATTTCGTGCAACACATTGATTTTACGATATAAAACATTGTGTAACAAAAATTTCACAATTCTAAAAGTCTTTACGGTGTGCATTCTAGCAAGAAATAGTAAAGAAAAAGTTATCCGTCTGCGTCATTCCAAACGAACACTTTCCCGTCATTCCGAGTGAGTACGGCAAAACCAAGAATCCCCGCACGCCAGTGCGGTAAAGAAATGTCATCGCTCGCTTTGCCGTCAGGCAAACGCGTCCAGCGACCTTCGAATTAAAACAACATTGTCATCCCTCGATTTCGCAGAAATCGTCGAGAGATCCTCGAATTAAAACAACATTGTCATCCCTCGATTTCGCAGAAATCGTCAAGGGATCTTCGAATTAAAACAAC
>ONQU01000095.1 GCA_900320035.1 uncultured Rhodospirillaceae bacterium
GGCATCAATGCCGTTTTTCAGTGCGCCGGCGGTGAACATTTCACGCTGGTGTGGAATTTCCTCACGCTGCTTTTTACCCATCACCTTGCGCAATTTATCAGCACCACCAAGCGTATAGCCACCCAACACTTGCGCAATTTTCATCACCTGCTCTTGATAAACCATAATACCATAGGTTTCATCTAAAATTGGTGCTAAATCCGGATGCAAATACTCAATTTTTTCTTTACCATGCTTACGGGCAATAAAGGTCGGAATATTATCCATAGGTCCCGGACGATAAAGCGAAATCACGGCGATTAAATCTTCAAAGCGGTCCGGTTTAATTTGCTTCATCACATCGCGCATACCTGATGATTCAAATTGGAAAATGGCGCTGGTGTCGCCCTGTTGCATAATCTCATAAGTTTTTTTATCATCTAGCGGCAGTGAGGCCATATCCAACTCTATTCCATGGATACGCTTTACCCATTCCACGGCCCGCTCAATCACGGTCAGCGTTTTTAAGCCCAAAAAGTCGAACTTAATCAAGCCGGTTTCTTCCACATATTTCATATCATATTGCGTCACCGGCATTTCCGCCCGCGGATCTTTATAGAGCGGCACGAGCTCATCAAGCGGTCGGTCGCCAATTACCACACCGGCGGCGTGCATACCGCTGTTGCGATACAAGCCTTCCAATTTCATCGCAATATCAAACAGTTTATTGATTTGCGGATCATTAACGCGCATCGCCTCCAATTCCGGCACCTGTTCCAATGCTTCTTGCAACGTCGGATTTTTACCGCCCTGCCCCGGCGGAATCATCTTCGAAATGCGGTCGGCTTGACTATACGGCATTTGTAACACCCGCGCCACATCACGTATCACCGCCTTTGATTGCAATTTGCCATAAGTGATAATTTGCGCCACCTTTTCATGACCATATTTTTCCTGCACATATTCAATGGTTTTGTGGCGATTTTCTTGGCACAAATCAACATCGAAATCCGGCATATTCACCCGCTCCGGATTCAAAAAACGCTCAAACAGTAAATCCAAGCGAATCGGGTCCAAATCGGTAATTTTCAGCGCCCACGCCACAATTGAACCGGCCCCCGAACCGCGGCCGGGGCCAATCGGCACCCCATGCGTCTTTGACCAACGAATAAAATCCGACACAATCAGAAAATAGCCCGGAAAACCCATTTTCTTAATCACACACAGCTCATAATCCAGCCGCTTGTAATATTGCCGGTCAATTTTTGCTCTTTCCTCGGCTGTCATCTCAGGCGTGTAAACTTGCCGTTCCATACGCTCATGCAACCCTTTATAGGCTTCTTCGGTAATAAATTCATCCTGTGTTTTGCCGTCCGGACAGACAAATATCGGCAACAACGGCTCCACTTTGCGCAAAATATAATTACAACGCTTGGCAATATTTACGGTATTTTCAATTGCTTCGGGAATATCCTTAAACAATTGAATCATTTCATCTTCGCTTTTCCAACAATTATTCGGCGAAAAATGACGACGATTTTCATTAGCCACATATTCCCCTTGTGCAATACACACCAACGCATCGTGCGCCTCATACATATCGGCATCAAAAAAATACACATCGTTGGTTGCCACCAAAGGCACATTATGCTTGTAGGCTAACTCTAAAAATGCCGGCTCGGTTATTTTTTCTTCATCATAACCGACACGTGAAATTTCCATATACAATCGATTGCCGAATATTTTTTGCAAAGACAACAACTTAGCCTCTGCATCTTGAAGTCGATTCTGCAAAATAAGCTGTCCTAAAGGCCCTTCATAACCGCCGGTTAAACAAATCAAACCTTCGTTTAGTTCGGCTAAATCGGCCATTGTTACCTGTGGTGTGCCGCTTTTTTCGGTATTATCAAGATAGTAGCGTTTAAAAATCTTCATTAAGGAATGGTAGCCGCTCTCATCTTGCACCAATAGCACAATCGGTTGCGGTTCTAATTCACGTCCTTTGGCAAGAACCATATTTTCCGAATCGTCATTGTGCAGATATAGTTCCGCACCCAAAATCGGCTTAATTCCTTCTTCCGCGGCATATTTAGAAAAAGCCTTACCGCCAAACAAGTTGCCGCGATCGGTAATGGCGCACGCCGGCACCCCTAAATCATGCAACTTATGTAATAGCTTTGGTACCGGAGTAGCTCCTAATGCCAAAGAGTAAGCGGTATGGACGCGTAAATGTATAAATCTCGGTTCGGTCATCTCGGCTCAATCAAACAACAACGCGGCATAAATTTTTATGCATTATCCGACGCGGCCTTTTTGTAGCAGTGGCAATGGCAAATACCATCACGTTCAATATCGCTGCGGCACAACTCGGAAATGCAATAACGTTCAGCATTTTGCCCATCGCAAGGGCAACGCCGCCATTCGTTATCGCCAAACATCATATTTTTGGCTCGAGCGATTTTTTCAATATTTTCCGTCGGGTAGTAACCCGCATTTTTGCAATTTTCCAACATCATTTCCAAAATTGTCGCCATTTTCTAAAGTCTCCTTAACGTTGTTCCAAAATATCCAATATTGCACTGAGTTCAGCCGGACTCCTATAATGTAATGTTACACTACCTTTGCCGTTTTTTCCAGCACTAATTTTAACTCTTAGTTTTAATTTTTCCTCTAAATCGTGCATAATCTGCTCTAAATCTGCATCGCTGAGGCGTGATGGTTTAACCCGCGGCCGTAAGCGCTTAGAAGCGGCAACTAGCTTTTCGGTTTGCCGCACACTTAAATCGCGCGCCATCACCTCCTCAGCCAAGTCGGCAGCATTTTCAACCCCGGCCAAAGCTCGCGCATGACCGGCACTAAGTTTACCATCATTAACCGCCTCACGCACACTTTCCGGTAACAATAACAACCTCAGTGAATTGGTAATATAACTGCGTGAGCGCCCTACCACTTTGCTGACATCTTCTTGGGTATAGGCAAAATCTTGCAACAAGCGATTAATTCCTTCGGCTTCCTCTATCGGGGTTAAATTTTCGCGTTGCAAATTTTCAATCAAAGCAATTTCAAGCGCTTCTTCATCGGTCAAATCTTTGACCACAGCCGGCACAGTCTTAAGCCCCGCCATTTGCGCCGCCCGCCAGCGCCGCTCACCGGCAATTATTTCGTAGCCGTTGCCTTGATGACGCAATAATAAAGGTTGCAAAATTCCCTTTTCTTTAATGGACTGGCACAAAGTCTGCATAGCTTCATCATCAAACTTTTGCCGCGGTTGAAAGCGACACGGCTTAATGGCGGCTATTTCGATTTCATTACTGGTCGCTTTAAATACAGTGTTCTCGACGATTTTTTCAATCTTTGGGGCTTCGTCTATTTCTTCCCAACTGATAACATCGTCACCGAACAACGCCTCCAAACCGCGCCCTAAACCATGTTTTTTGTTATCTGCGCTCATCTATAACTCCTCTCCCGTTGTAAAAACTCTTTTGCCAGCTGAATGTAAGCTTGCGCGCCGGTGCATTTAAAATCATAAATCAAAATCGGCTTGCCGTATGACGGCGCTTCGGCAATACGCACACAGCGCGGAATAACCGTTTGATATACCTTATCGCCGAAATACTTGCGTACATCAGCCTCAATCATCTTGCTTAAATTATTTTGGCGGCTGAACATGGTCAGCACAATCCCCTGCAATGTTAGTGCCGGATTAAAATTGCGCTTTACCGCATTGATATTTTTGATTAAATCAGCCAACCCTTCCAAAGCTAAAAATTCGCATTGTAACGGCACCATCACCGCGTTTGACGCCACCATCGCGTTAATCGTAATCAAATTCAGCGATGGCGGGCAATCAATCAGGACATAATCATAATTTCCGGAAAGATTTTTAAAAGCCCTTTTCAACACAAACTCACGGCTCGGCACGTCAACCAACTCTACCTCGGCGGCTGCTAAGTCCGGCGCTGATGGCACCAAGTAAAAATTTGGCACTTCGGTTGCGACAATCGCTTTATTAACATCACAAACGCCAATCAATACGCCGTACGATGACGGTGCTCCTTTTTGCTTTTGCACTCCCAGTGAAGTGGTCGCATTACCTTGCGGATCAAAATCTATTACCAACACTTTTTTTCCAATGGCCGCTAAAGCCGTGGCAATATTGATTGTGGTTGTGGTTTTACCAACACCGCCCTTGCGATTTGCCACCGATATTATCCTCATTTTTTCTTCCTCAAATTTGTTAGTTCGAGCACCACAGCATCTAAACATTGTTTGTTAGGATAAACTGTTAATTCATAATTCCAATGTTGACTAGCCAGTTCATCTTCTTCGCCCCACTTCTGACCTTTTAAAAAAAGCATCTTGGTTTGCGGTTGACCTATGTGCTTGGCATAAGCGCATAAAACATCAAGCGCAGCAACCGCTCGAGCCGTTATCACATCAACCGCTTTAAATACAGTGTTTTCGACTCGATTATTGATAATTTCGACATTATGAAGAGCCAATCTTTCGCGAACATCTTTTAAATACACTGTTTTTTTAGTTATGCTTTCAATCAACGTCACTTTTGCCAACGGATTCCGTTCTTGTAATAAAATAGCCAATACAATTCCCGGAAAGCCTGCGCCACTGCCAATATCAACCAAATATTTGGCTTTGGTCGGAATATAGTTAATCAATTGGGCTGAATCTAAGATATGCCGCGGCCACACCTCAGCAAATGAATTTTTACTCACCAAATTCATTTTACCGTTCCATTCTTCCAAAATTGCCACAAACTGTTGCAACTTCGTATATTCACTTGCCGTTATACCGGCTTTTTTAATCTCTTCGGCTATATCCATTTTTTCCTCTATCAAGCAGTATGAAACAATCTGATTCTTTCTGCAATATGTTTTAGAGGTTATACATTTAAAAAAATTTTCTTTACAAAAACCTTTTTTGTGATTCCTTACCAAGGATCTTCGAATTTAAAAGCCGCCATCATCAAGCTGACCAATTCAGAAATAAAACATCTATTTCAAAACCTCAAATGTTTCACGTGAAACATTTGCCACTTTTATCATTAAAATCAATTACTTAAATATCATTTTAAAATTCTGTTTTGCATATAAAAACGCGGCTTAAAAATGCAATCGGCGACAAATACCATATTTTTGCAATGTAGCTTCAGCATCTGCAAAATTTGCGCCCACTTCGCCAATTTGATGAGCATCGTCACTGATAACCATGGCAATTTTGCGCTTGGCAACTTCGGCTAAAATGTTGCCGCTCGGATAAAAATCGCCCACTTTACGCAACCCTTTGGTACTTATTTCCATACTGCAATCGCTCGCTTCCAAAGCGTTCAGTATTGCTATTTTTTCTGCCCAAAAATCATCAGGCCCACAAATATCATCACCTAATTTACGAGCATAATCTATATGTGCTAAAAATTTGAATAGACCACTGTTTACAGCTTGCGCCATTGTTTGAAAATGACGTTGCAGATAATCTTGATAAATAGCCTTATCCCGGTAAAGCTTTGGTAAATCGGTTAAATTAATCAGCTGAGCACAGTTTTCATCAAATAAAAAATGGTTACCGGTTATAATGTAGTCATAATCAAGTTGTGCTAAAAACCATTGCAATTCTTCAAGCCAACCGTTGTAAGTGAAAAAATCCACTTCAAACCCGATGTGAATTTTAAAATTCTCCGCCTTGGATAACTGACGTAATTCATCACAGTGGCGCTGAAAAGATTCCAAAATTTGCTTAAAATCCGTGCAATATATTTCCGGTTGTTGCAGCATATTCGGATTTACGCAGCATGACCGACTCTGCCACATATTTTTGTGAACCATTAAGTGGTCGCTAATACCAAGTTCGCTGAAACCGATTGCCTTAGCTCGCCGAATCATCGCCACGGCGGTATCGTGTCCGTCGGAAAAAGTTGTATGCGAATGATATGAAAAATCTTGAATTTTAAGCATTTTTAATATATCCCAAAAGCGCCATCACGGCCGCCGGCGTCACACCGGTAATTCGTGACGCTTCACCAATGGTTTTCGGCCGTACAGCATCAAAACGTTGTACCATTTCGGTCGACAAGCCGCCGATTTTATGATAATCTATATCATCACGAATTTGTAAATTTTCATCTTTTTTAAATACGGCAATATCTTCCAATTCGCGTTTTAAATAACCGGAATATTTGGCATCAATATCTATTTGTTCATAAACTTTTTCTTCTATTTCATTGATTTTGCTATCTATTTTGCCAAGAATTGTCCGTGTCACATCAGGATATGCCATCAATTCTTTGAGACTCTTTTTCCCTTTTTGCTTCATATTAATACCGGCATTGCTAATCTGCGCATAAGGAATGATTGTGTTGGTGCAATAATCGGCAAATTCATTGATTTTTTGCAACTTTTGCTGATAGGCCGCATATCTTGACGCACCAACACACCCGGCTTGATAACCGAGTTCGGTCAGTCGTAAGTCTGCATTATCGGCACGTAGCAGCAAGCGATATTCGGAACGCGAGGTAAACATACGATATGGCTCATCAACACCTTTGGTTATCAAATCATCAATCATCACGCCGATATAGCCTTGACTACGATCAACCACAAATTCTTTGCCGGTTTTGAGCGCCCAAAGTGCGGCGTTAACACCCGCCACCAAACCTTGCGCACCGGCTTCTTCATAACCGGTGGTGCCGTTGATTTGCCCCGCCAAATAAAGCCCGCTGATTTTTTTCACAGCAAGATTGTGATTTAACTCAACAGGGTCAACATAGTCATATTCAATGGCATAAGCAAAGCGCAAAATTTCCACCTTTTCCAAGCCTTTCATGGTGTGAATAAAGGCGTCTTGCACATCTGCCGGCAACGAGGTGGAAATACCATTCGGGTAAACCACATTGGTGTCATACCCTTCCGGCTCAAGAAAAATTTGATGTGCCGTGCGATCGGCAAAACGCACCAGCTTATCTTCAATGCTCGGACAATAGCGCGGACCGCGACCGGTAATCAGACCGGAAAACAATGCGCACTTATTAAAATTATCGCGAATAATTTTATGGGTGTTTTCATTGGTATAGGTTATGCCGCACTCAATCTGCCGATTGGTTATTTTTTCGGTTAAAAACGAAAACGGCTGTGGCTTTTCATCACCGGCCTGTTTTTCTAAAATATCCCAATTGATAGTATCGCCGTTCAAACGCGCCGGTGTTCCGGTTTTTAAGCGCCCGAGCTTCAATCCCATTTGTTGTAAGCATGGTGTAATACCGTTGCAGGCAATATCACCGACGCGGCCGCCAATGCTGGTTTGATGTCCGGTGAACATAATGCCGTTTAAGAAAGTGCCGGTGGTTAAAACAACCGCATGCGCTTTGATTTGTTCACCTTCTGCCGTCACCACACCGGTGATTTTTTCTTCATCAAATAACAAACCCTCAACCGCCGCCTCTTTAATTTCCAGATTTGCCGTGTTTTGCAAGGCTTCGAGCATATATTTTTTGTAAAGCGCACGATCAGCCTGAGCGCGTGGTCCACGCACAGCCGGCCCTTTAGAAAGATTAAGCATGCGAAACTGGATACCGGCCTTATCAATCACTCTGGCCATTAAGCCGTCAAGCGCATCAATTTCACGCACCAAATGTCCTTTGCCTAAACCACCAATTGCGGGATTGCACGACATTTCGCCAATGGTACTGATTTTGTGGGTAATCAGCAATGTCTGTGCGCCAACACGTGCTGCCGCCGCACAGGCCTCGCATCCGGCATGACCACCGCCAACCACAATAACGTCATATATCTTTTCCATTTACACCTCTTTGTTGGCGCTCATCATACACAATTTGCGGCAAAATGCAACAATCTTTTATCTTGTTTTAGGTTTTGTTTTCAAGCTGCTGAAATTTGTGCAAAACAGAATTTAAAAGTGGTGTTTAAGTGGTTGATTTTTATGAGAAAAGTGACAAATGTTTCACGTGAAACATTTGGGGTTACTGCACCTAATCTTCTAGGGTAATTTTAACCTTTTTGCCGTAAAATTTCAGTAGTTTTTGCAACGCACCATAGCGCATAAGACGTCCTAACTCCATACCTTCAATAATTCTTGGCGGTATTTTGGTTATTGCTGAGACATTTTTAAGGTATAAATGCCTTTAATAACGGATTTGCAGTAACTGGATGCCGAATTTGCGTGCTTCGTCTTTATTTAGTAAAATATTGATATGTGTCATTTTTGGAACTCTTTTTTTGTTAACATTTAAAACAAAAACCTTGCCGTTTTAGGCAAGGGGAGTTCGTAACTGTGAATAATCAGCCCGGCTTATTCAATATATTCACCGGCTCCCCTCAAAGGGGATATATTTATTCAAGGAGTTACGAGCTCCGTTAATGAAACACTCATTGACAGGAGCGATAATACCCTATTTTTTAAATTTGTAAAGCGGTTTTTAGCAGGAATAATATTTTCTTTAAAAAATCATTTTAAATACACCGTTTTATACATAAAAAGAATCGAATCATATATTTATTTCGTTTTAAAGTTGTGATGATATTTTTAAATACATCGTTCACTCACATCTTACCGAAATCCATATAAAAAATATTTTTATATTTTAGAAAAAATTAATTGACAAACATTTTTAAATTTTGTAGAATTTTGACAGGAAACAGTATTATTAACCCTTTAATTATTAAAAACTATGGCAACAATTAAGTTTGAATCTCTGCCGGCAAAAACTTTGCCGACATGGGATCTTTCGGTAGCCTTTTA